>JBOGVL010000001.1:0-41252 GCA_050692535.1 Actinomycetota bacterium
CGGCGTCGTCTTCCCGAGCTCGTCCGATCGATCGGATCCGACCTGTCGCTCCTCGTGCGTCAACAGGGCGAGCTGGCGAAGCAGGAGCTGGGCGAGATGGCCGAGGCGAAGGCCAAGGGGGCGGGGGTCCTCGCCGCCGCCGCCGTGCTCGGTCTGTTCGTGGTCGGGTTCGTCGGGCTGGCGGCGGCCGCCGCGCTCGATCTGGTCCTTCCGCGGTGGGCGGCTCTGTTGATCGTGGGCGTCGCCTACCTGCTGCTCGCCGGGATCGCGGCCCTCATCGGCCGGCGCGAGCTCGGCACGAGCGTCAGTCCGGAACAGACGAAGCAGACGGTGAAGGAGGACGTGGAATGGGCCAAGCAACAGCTGAGAAGGTAAGCGAGATCGATCAGACGCGAAAGCGGCTCGAGACCGAGCTGCGAGAGCTCGAGACCTACTTGCCGGCCGCCGCGCTCTGGGTCAAGCGCGCCGTGGGGGCCATCCATCGTCGCGGGCGGGATGATGACCTCGATCCTCGTCTTCTCGATCCGCAGGAAGCGCCGGCGGGACGCGGGCAGTCGCCTGCGCGACCTCGAACATCGACTGGATCGGGTCGAGCGCGAGGTCGGCCGGCCGCACGCATACCGCTAGGTCGCTAGAGCATCTCCGTGCGGGCCTGACGCGCACGGTCGGCCCCGATGGCGCTCTTGACGTTCTTCTCCTCCTCGGGCGGAGGGAGCACGGCAGGCATGCCGAGAGACTCGATCCACAGCTCCCGTGCCCATCCCATCGTGTGGTAGAGGTGCTGGTCCTCCTCCTCTCCGACCTCCGAGTACGCCTCCTTGAGCGCCGTGCCCTCGTCGCCGGTGAGCGTCTGGGAGACCTCGTTCATCAGCTCCCAGTTCTGATGGTCCTTGGTCTCCGCCTCGACGACGCACTCGGCGGCGACCAGCTGCGCGGCCTCCGGATCGGCCTGTCGCGCCGTCTCCATCGACTGGACGAGCGTCCGAACCTTGGTTCGCAGGATCGCCCGGCCGGGGGAATCGGCCTGAGGATCGAGCCGGAAGGCTCCGAGGACGCCGGTCATGACCTCGACGTGATGGCGGGTCTCCTCGAGGTACTTCTGCCACTCCTTGTTCAGATCCTCGTTGATCGCGCACCGGACGGCCGCCTCGTAGACCTGGACGCCTCCGAGCTCTGTCTCCAAGGCCTGGTACAGCAGTTCCTCGACCTGTTGCCTGTTCATCTGTCCTCCTTGCCGATCACTCAGGCTCGCCTGTGGACTTCCCCGGCGTCGCCGCATCATGAGGACGTCCCGACGTTGGCCGCTGTCGTTCGTCGCGGAGCGTGAGTTCCCATGACCGGCCAAGGTCAAACGCGCAGGGATGACGGCGCCGCGAGGGACGCGGCCGCTCTTCGAGGGCGAACGCTCCGGCACGTCAGCTCGACGGCGGAGGAGAGTCGAGATGCTCCGTTCGTGCTCGGCATCTCGCGGGTGCCGGGATCGGCACCCGGTGGTCAGCGCAGGCGTTCCCCTTCGATCGGTGCCTCGTTTCTTGATTCCTGCATGGGTGAGGGGTGACGCCTGGCCGACAGGTCAGCTGCTGATCACAGGTTCTCCCACAACCCAACCACGTTCCCCTCGCTGTCCTTGAAGTACGCGAAGGCACCCATGTCGGGGATCTCCGTCCTTGGCTGAACGACGCTGCCGCCGCCCGCCTCGATCTTCTTCAGCGAGTCATCGATGGCGTCGACGCCGATCGTGATGACCGATACGGGGGTGTCCGAGCTCCGGGTCATCAGGCCGCCGTTGATCGCGCCCGGCTCGGTCGGGATCCGGCTCTGCTCGTCGATCGGGGTCGTTGTGACGGTGGTGTAGACGTTCCCGCCGCCCATGTCCATGTCGTTGAGCTCCCAATCGAAGATGGAGCGATAGAACTCCTTCGCTCGCGCCGCGTCGTCCACCGGAATCTCGAAATGCACGACCTTGTCCATTCCTGTCCTCCTTCCAGCGAGGCACCGACCATCGAGAGCCTATGACGTCCGGACCTGAAACGTCCTGGGGCATCGTGCCTCCCCGCTCGAGTCCGGATGGGAGCCGTCTCCGGATGGGCGCCGTCGCGCAAGATAGGACCCTCGACCGGCGGGGTTTGTTCGTCGGGGCTGGCGGATAGCATCTCTCCATGGCTGGTCAGGAGCGTGACATCCTCGAGCGAGCGGTCCAGGCCCTCGGCGACGAGGCGGCAGCCGCGAATACCATCGTTGACGAGGCTCTGATCGCTGGCCTCGGGGAGTCCCATCCCGTCACCATCCAGGCGAAGATCCTGCGCCAAGAGCTCCTCCAAGTGATGGGCGAGCTCGAGCGAGATCTGAGTCGGTTCGTTCTCGATTGCACGGCCTGCGGCCGGACCGTTCACTGGGTTGCCGGTCCCGGCGTCTCGGCCGGCCACTGGGCACACCGGGAACCTGCTCCGCATCACGAACCCGCGTTCTAGGTTTGCCTCTGGATGCATTCCGTCGGTGCCCGCTGGAAAGGGGAAGGGTGATGGACTCTCCAGTCGGGAGGCGGCATGTGCGACGGTACCCCCGTATCGCCGCGATTTCGGTGGCTCTCGCTGCGCTCGCCGCGTGCAGCGGCGACGGGGGCGGCACGGTGGCGGTGACACTCCAGGAGTTCTCGGTCGCGACCGATCCCGCGTCGGTGGATGCCGGCGAGGTTGTGTTCGAGGCGACGAACGAGGGTCCCGACGACGTTCACGAGTTCGTGGTATTCCGAACGGACCTCGGCCCGACCGAGCTCCCGACCGACGAGAACGGTGCCGTCGTCGAAACGCGCGAGGGGATCGAGCTGATCGGCGAGATCGAGGACATTCCGGTTGGGGAGACCCAGAGCGTGACCCTGGACCTCGAGGCCGGCAACTACGTGTTGATCTGCAACATCTGGGACGAGGACGAGCAGGAATCCCACTATCAGGAGGGGATGCGCACCAGCTTCACGGTCGAGTAGCTCGCGCAATCGTGGGGCAGGAAGGCGGAGCGTCGCTTTCTGCTGCATGACGGATGGGCTCGCATGGATGCCCGGCCCCAACAACGCCTGCGATCCGGTAGGCCTGTGGTTCCGGGCACGGTTTGCACGATGCAGAACGAGGGAATCTGCATCCCGACCTGGGGAGGTGCTGGATGGCAGGAGCGGCGATGCAAGCCAAGGGGAAGGCGAACAAGGTCGCGGGATCCGCCAAGAAGGCGGTCGGAAAGGCAACGAAGAATCGGAGTCTTCAGGCGAAAGGATCCGCGCAGAGGGCGAAGGGCACGATTCAAGACGCAGTCGGCAAGGTTGAGCGGAAGGTTCGTGGCGGGAGCCGTTCGCTGTGAATGGCTGCTCTTGACGATCCACGAGGCGTTGCCGCATTCTTGCCAACCGTCCGCACCCCGCCGGCCGAGCCGAGACTTGCGCCTCGGCAACCTGGCGTCGGGCTGGCACTCGTCGGCGTACGCGCCGGTGCGGGCGGAAAGACTCCTGTAAGAAGCGGTCGGTATGGTGCGCGCATCGCGAAGATTCGACGACTCATTTCGTGCTGGCTCGGAGCAGCGCTCGTGCTCCTCTCCGCCTGCTCGGGCGCCCCAGACCCGGGCGCGACCGGGTCCACGTCAAGGTCCTCGACCAGGCCGCCGGCGTCCGCGGTCGCCGAGGTCCTGGACTTCTCGTCGCCGAAGCTGGGCGGGGGAACGGTCCGGGGGGCCGACTACGCCGGGGCCGATCTCGCGATCTGGTTCTGGGCTCCGTGGTGACCGTATTGTCGGGGCGAGGCCCCCGACGTCGCGCGGGTCGCGCGCGAGTATGGAGATCGGATCGAGTTCCTCGGCATGGCCGCCCTCGACTCCACCGACGCCATGCAGCGGTTCGTCGATGAGTTCTCGCTCAACTTCCCGCAAGCGGTCTCCGAGGACGGCTCGCTGTGGGCACGGTTCGGCGTGCCCTATCAGCCGGCTTGGGTGTTCGTGGACGACGACGGCCAGGTGACGGTGATCCAGGGCGTGCTCCCCGACGACGAGCTTCGGAGGATCCTGGACGAGCTCGCGGCGAGTTAGAGGGTCGGCGGACCCCGGTGGGCCAAGTCCCCACACTCGGCGGAATCCGGGCTCCCCGTAAAGGGGACCGATCGAGGATCCGTCCGCCCCGGCCACGGGCGGCGAGTGCGCCGCCGTGGAGGTCCCGCTCGAGTTCCTCTTCCCGTAGCCCGTCCGTCGCGAGCCGATCGGGTAGCCCGTCCGTCGCGAGCCGATCGGGCCGCCGATGGTCGGCTGCCGTTGTTCCTCAGCGACGATCGTCGAACTCGTCGTCCTCCTCGACACCGCGAGCCTGGTCAAGCGCGTCGGCCTCCGGCCGCTCGCCGACCCGGTTCAGCTCCTCGGGCGGTGGCTGAACGTCCGTGGCCTGCTCGAGCGCGTCGGCCTCGGGGACGCCGGCGTCGCCGGCCGGGTCGGCGTGTTCGGACCGGCGCTCTTCATCGGCGATCTCAGCCTCATCGGGGAATCGCTCCTCCATCGCGCGCTCCTCTCCCGGCCCGCTTCTTCGCGTGGCCGTACGATCGGCATTCCTCACCAGCGCTCGCGGTGTACGACGTCGTCGAACGATCGTCGGTTCGGGTGAAGGATCGGCCTGAGCGGCCGATCGTCGGGATGACCGAGCGCGACGAGGATCGGGCACTCCCGGTCGTCGGGAAGGCCGAGGATCCGACGGGCGAGTCCCTGATCGCCGACGGAGGCGTGGCCGCTCCCGATGGCGAGGTCCGCGGCGGCGAGCATGATCGACATCGTCACCTGCCCGAGGTCGTACAGCAGGATGTCGCGCTCCTCTCGGTCCTCGGAGGCCGGCACGACGAGAGCGATCGTGGCTGCCGAGTCCGCGACATGAGCCGCGTAGCGCCACATGCTCGACAGCTCGCGGAGGCGATCGCGGTCGGTCACCACGACGAAGTCCCACGCCTGCTGGTTCACAGAGGATGGCGTTCGGCGGGCGGCCTCGAGGATCCGATCGAGCTCCTCGGCAGCGATCTGCCGGGCGGTGTACCTCCGCACGTTCCTGCGAGCTCTGAGGACGTCCCAAGTCTCCATGGGTAGACGATAGGTGTTCGGTCCGAGGCATCGCATCGGGGAGGGTGGCGCGACCGGTCCCGAGGATTGCCCACGAGGAGGCCCGCCATGGAACGCGCGACGCCGGTGGTGATCCGGGGGCCACAGCTCCTGCTTCGGCGGCTGCGACCCGCAGAGATCGACGTGGAGTGGCGGGCCATGGTCGAAGCCGATCCGATGACGATCGCCGCCCTCCCGGACGAGGCCGACTTCAAGTCCCGACTGCGACGATCGGGTTGGCTGGCGGACGGCTGGCTCGATCTCGCGATCGACCTCGACGGTGAATCGATCGGGCGTATCCAGACGTTCGTCCCCCCAAGCCGACCACTGCCTCCGGGCGTGTTCGAGGTCGGAATCGGGCTTCGCGCGCACGCGCGCGGCAAGGGCTACGGTCGCGAGGCCCTCGAACTCCTCACCGACTGGCTGTTCGAACATGCGGCGGCTCAGCGCGTCGAGGCTCCCACCGACCCCGACAACCTGGCGATGCGGACGGTCTTTGAGCGGCTCGGCTGGGAGCTCGTGGGAACGCTGGACGACTTCGATCGGACCTGGGTGATGTACGCGATCACCCGGGCGCAGTGGGAGACTCGGCGCAAGACATGACGATCCACGGCTCGAAAATCCTGATCACGCCCAAACCGACACCCTGGCTCGCGCTGCGCGAGCGACCCGGCCCCAGGCGATCAGGCGACGTGGTAGTGGTAGTCGGTTTGCACTCGGACCCGTGTAGCGTGCATGAAGGTAGTCGTGGTCGGCAGGCACCCAGAGCGCCTTGGGCTGCTCCGAGGAGGCTGACGGAGACGGTGAGCTCCTCGAAGCCCGCCGATGAATTCATCCGGCCGGCGTCGTCTACCTGAATGCCACCAGATGCGGCCTACCCTAGGAGGGGAGCAACATGAGGAAAGTCATCGCGGGCCTGTTCATGTCGCTCGACGGCGTCGTCGAGGCGCCCGACCAGTGGCACTTCCCGTACTTCAACGACGAGATGGGTGCTGCCGTCGACGCGACGTTCGGCTCTGCCGACACCATGCTCTTCGGTCGCAAGACCTACGACAGCTTCGCAGGGGCGTGGCCGGCGCGGGAAGCGGCCGGCGAGGAGGACGCCGGCTTTGCCAAAGCGCTCGGTGATGCACGCAAGATCGTCGTATCGAATCAACCGCTGGAGTTCACCTGGCGGAACTCCGAGCAGCTGAGCGGCGACCTCGTCGAGGCCGTCGCCGCCTTGAAGAGCGAGCCGGGCGACTCGAACATCGCCCTGAGCGGCTCGGTCTCCGTCGCCCGCCAACTGCTCGCGGCGGGGCTGCTGGACGAGCTGCACCTGTTGGTGCACCCGATCGCCGTCCGCAAGGGCATGAGGCTGTTCGACGAAGGCGAATCCCGGATCCCGTTGACATTGATCAAGTCCGAAACGTTCGAGACGGGTGTCCTGAACCTCGTCTACGCGCCCGCGCAGTCGACCGTCGAAGGCACCTACGAGGACGCCAAGTCCCACCTGTCCCAGCCCGACCGGTAGATACGATCGTCGCTCCAAGCGGCACGCCTCCACGGTCGGTGGATGGCGAGGCCGGCAAGTCTATGTGCGGCGTTCGGCCTCCTCCTCCGGCCCGGGGTGCTTCTCTTCGGGGGACAGGTGCATGCCTTCGGTCGAGGATCGTTTTGGCTCGAATGCCGGCGCCGGCTGTTCGTCCTCGATGTGGGTCGACACCCGCTTTGCGAATCGGAACCCTTGGCGGTGCGGTCCAGGCTCCGTCGGTTCGTTGCCCGGGCTGTCGAGATACCGTCGAATGCCGTTCGCGAACTGGATCCCTTCGAGTTGATTGTCCGTCAGCACCTCGCCATCAGCCTCCTTTGGCGCGAGAACGTCGCGAACCAGCAAGAACAGCGTTGGATGGTCGAGCGAGCCGGGGTCCCAATGTTCGTCGCCGGGGATCTCGACGTGGCCGTAGACGTGCGGATCATCCCAGACCTCGGATCGACGATAGTACGTGTCCACCGCCGCCGGCAGGCGGTCGAGTCGGGTCGGCCACCGACGGGGACGCCGCAACGCCGTCGAGACGAAGCCGCGGCGATGCAGGAGCGCCAAGAGCGCAACGAGCGGAGCGAGGCTCGAGGCCTTCGGAAGCCAGGGATCGAGCCTGGAGAACTCGACGATCTCGATCTGGAGCAGATCATGATCGTGTTCGTCGACGGCGGAACCTCTCGCCCAGAGCGGTCGATGTTGGCCGATGACGTCTTCGCCGACCTGGAACTCGGTCGGAAAGCGGAGCTGCTCCACATAGCCGTCCGTCTGCGTCGTGTGGAGGCAGAGCAGCGGGTTGTTCCGACGTCGGCGTTCGTATGGACCCTGCGGGAAGTGCTTGACCTCGACGAGCGTCCCGTTCGGCCCCGGAAGCTTCCCCACGACCCATCCGTTGTCGATCTCGTACGTCACGCCCTGTATCCGATCGCCATCCGCCGCGCCAGCGGCTCAGTTCTGGCGGTTGAACCACACCCCCCCGGGCCCGGCCCAGCTCAGACCCTCTCCCCACGTGGCAATCGTCTTGCCGGTGCTTGTGATGGCCAACTCCCCGTAGTCGCCGTAGACCTCGTCGAACCCGTCCTCGTGTTTGTACGCGGCGCCAGACGTCACGTCCGAGATCCTGACCGGCGCGCTCCACGAGGCGCCACCGTTGTTCGAGCTCCGATAGAAGACGTTCCAGGCGTCGGGGTCGTCACCGTTGATGGTCTGCATGTACCAGGCGCGGACGTCGCCGTCCCCGCGCGACTCCACGGCGGGAGAGGTCGCGTTCTCGCCGGCCACCGAGAGGGCGACTCGGCTGCTCCACGTTCGGCCGCCGTCGGTCGACCGTCGGGCGAAGATCTGCTGCGGGCCGAGATCGGTCGTCGCGCCATCGTAGAGCAGCACAAGGTTCCCGGCGTCATCGGCCGAGACTGCGTCGTGCCCGATATAGAAGTCGGGAGAGCAGCCCGCGGCGACGCACGCCTCGCCTACGTTCACGGTGTCGACGACACGGTCCTCCCACGTGGCCCCCGCGTCGCGCGAGATGAAGACGTGGTGGTTCACGATGCCCTCGGGCGCGCCGCCCGGGCCCGAGTAGGCGATGTCGCTCTGCGCGAAGACGACCGTGCCGTCGTGCAGTACGTCGGCGTCGAACGCGAAGAAGTAGCGGCCCGAGTCGACGAGCTTCAGCTGGGTCCACGTCTGTCCGTAGTCGTGGGACTGCGCGACCCAGGGGTCACCGCCGGTTGGGCCATTCCACGAGATGTAGACGTCCCGGCCGTCGTCGCTCGTCGCGAGCACCGGCTTGTCGTTCCACGAGACGTTCCCGTACGTCTTGACCGGCGCCGACCACGTCGTGCCGTGGTCGACCGAGCTCGTGAACACCACGTTGAAGCCGTTCAGGTAGGCGGCGTAGACGGCACCGGTGTTCGGGACGACCTCGACGACCGGGTCGTACTGCCAGGACCCCTTGCACGCGCAGAGCGGCCGTTGCGGCGCCCATGTCTTCCCGCCGTCCGACGAGACGTGCAGCGAAATGTGGGGGACCGGGCAGTTGCCGGGGCAAGGTTTCGGCCCGAAGTGGGTCGTCATCAGATAAACGAACGGAGCGTTTGGGTCCGCAGCGATGGCCGGCTCCCAATCGTCCGCCACGGGGTCGATGGCCTGCTCGCCGGCCCAGCCGGGCGCCGGCGGTCCCGCGGCCGTTGCTCGGACATGCCACGCGACGCCGCTGGCGTTCGCCTCCGCGAGCGCCTCCAACCGTTCCTCCGTCTGTTCGGACAACTCCTGCTGGACCTCGGGGCCGCCGCCCCGTGCCGCAGGCTGACCGCCGAACCGAGCCGGGCCCGTCGGCGCGAGGAGCCACGCCAGAAACAACGCCAGGAACAACGCACCAGCCACCAGTTCCACGGCCAACGCGGTGCGTCGAGCTCGAGCCGTCATTGCCCCCTCCTCGATCGCGTGGCGCCTTCCTATCACGACCCTGGCGAGCACGTCTCGGCCGGTCACCGAACGGGCCGACCACCGTCGAGGATCAAGCGGGGATTCCGCCGAGGATCCGGTGACGCCCCCTCAATAGGCCTACGATATGGACATGCTCCGCCTCAGGGTCGACCTGTCCGGCGAGGCCGACGCAGGTGCCCCCCGCGGACTCACCTGAACTGACCACGAGGGCGCAGGGGCCCATCTCGTTCTCCACCGATCGGCGTCCGTATGAAGCTGTGCTCGTGGGTCAGTGGATGTGCGCAGGCGACCTCGAGCGACGCCGAACTCTGCGAGTACCACGACAAGGTCTCGGGAGGTCTCTCCGCGAGAGCGCGGAGGCCGGCAAGGTGGCGGCCCGTCGGCTCCTTCGGCGGCAGCGCGGTGCTCCGGGACGCCGCGATGAGCGGCGCGGACCTCCCGAACTGATGGAGGAGGGACCATGAGCAGCCCGACGGAGCGGATGAACTCGGACCAGCGCAACGTCTATTTCGAGCCGCCTCACTACACACCCGACGAGATCGACGCGGTGCTGTCCGACGGGACCCACCTGAAGGCGGCCTACCAGCTCGAAGGGCGGCGCCTCGGGTTTAGCCGCTCGCTGCCGGTCGGAACGCTCATCCTGCTGGACGGGGTTCGCGGCTGGGTCGTCGGATCGCCGACGCCCGCGGGCTTGGACGAGCAGGCCCCCGCCTAGCGCAGCTCAGGGGGCGAGCAATCGGTCGATGAACGCGGATCTCCGGCTCCCAGGTGACCGGCCCACATCCCGGTGAAACACGGCGCAGGATTGATCATCGAGTGCTCCCCACGGCGAAGCGGGTTCCCGAGCTGGCAATCTGCAGATCTCACGGCTGGCCCGAACACGTGACGCCGGCGGCGCCCTCACACACCGGCCGCCGCCCGCGCGCCACCGAAGTTCGGTTCGGACTTGGGTCAACCGGTAGAGGCCTATCATGCGCCCACCTTGACTGTGTGCGGCCCGAGGGAGCTGGCGGACCGGGCGGGCGTGCCCGCCCCCTTCGTGGATCGGCTCGTCGAGCTCGGGATCGTGACCGCGGCCGAGGACGGAACGTTCTCCGAGGCTGACGCGTATCGCGTGCGGTTCGTACGGTCCTCCGATCGAGGTGGCCTCTCGGTCGAGGCGATCGCTCGAGCCATCCGGGAGGGTCGTTTCTCGCTCGCGTTCCTGGACGGTCCCCAATTCCGCTGGGCCTCGCTGTCGCCCCGGACCTACGCGGAGGTCGCCGAGGAGCTGGGCCTTCCCCTCGACTTCGTCCTTGCATCCGAGGAGGCCTTGGGCAAGGTCCGCCCCGAGCCGGACGACGCGGCCCCCGACGACCTCTTCGCGATGCTCGAGTTCCCGCGCGTGGCCTTCGATGCGGGGGTCGACGCTCAGACGCACCTGCGCATCATCCGCGTCTACGCGGACGCACTCCGCCGGATCGCGGAGTCCGAGGGCGATGTGTTCCACCGGTTCATCGAGATGCCGCGTCTGGAGGCCGGGCTCAGCCATGGCGAGATGCTGGATGCCGTGAATCCCATCGGCGCCGTGCTCGCGCCCAGCATGGAGCGATTTCTCCTCGCGACCTACCGCCGCCAGCAGGAGCGGGTATGGACCGACGACGGCGTGCTGCACATGGAAAGCGCGATCGAAGCGATGGGGCTGTACGAACGGCCCGAACGCCCGACCGCGTTCACGTTTCTCGACCTCACCGGCTACACCAGGCTCACCGAGGAACGAGGCGACGAGGCCGCCGCGGGGCTCGCCGCTGACCTGACCCAGCTCGTGCAGGGGGAGGTGGGCCGTCGCGACGGGAAGGCGGTCAAGTGGCTCGGCGACGGCGTCATGTTCTCGTTCCGCGACGCAGCGGCGGCTGTGCTCGCGACGATCGAGGTCGGCCGTCGAACGGGCGAGGTCGGCCTTCCTCCCGCCCACTCCGGCATCGCCGTCGGGCCCGTGATCTTCCAGGACGGCGACTACTACGGCCGAACCGTGAACCTCGCCGCCCGCCTTGCCGGGCTCGCGAATCCAGGCCAGACCCTGGTGGATGCCGAGGTCGTCCGACTCGCCGGGGGACGCGACGACGTGGGTTTCCGAGGCCTCGGTGCCGTTCCCTTGAAGGGGATGTTGGAACCCGTCAAGGTCTATGAGGCGCTGCCTCGGTGAATGGTTGTTGTGGCGGGTGTGGGCCGCTGTGGCCACGCCGCCTTTGACAGACCATGAGACATGACTCCGCTCAGATGAGCGGAGTCATGTCCTTCCACGCTCCGGAGGTGTGTTCCGGTGGCGGCGCCAACAGACCAGAACCTCGGTTGCGCTTCCCCTCGCCTCCAGAGCGTGGCTGTATGGGAGGAACAGCTCCAGCGCTCTCGGAATTCCTGCTTCGCCCCCGGGCGAGTTCTTGGTCGTCGTCCAGGTTGGCGAGTGAGCCGGCTCGACCGTGGCGCGGCCTGCGCCAACCAGGACAGGTAGATCCCGATGCCGGCATGCGGCCGCCCGTGGATGTACTCCCCGAGGCGGCCGCGACCGACATCGTCGTGTTCGGCGATCTGACAGCCTTCACGCGCCGAGCGCCTTGAACCCTTCGTAGACCATGAACGCCGGCCAGAGGATCGCCTTGGGGAAGATCGCCCAGACGTACTCCCAGAACGAGTTGGCCTGCTGCCAGAAGTAGAACAACGCACCGAAGATCCCCACTGCGTAGAGCGCGCCTCCGCCAGCGGCGGCACCCTTGTCGCCCTTCGCCATCGCCAACCCCTCTCGTCCGGCGACCCCAGCCCTGAGGCTATCTCGGTCTCGGCCCGCGTGGAGGCCGCGAGCGCGCCCGCACAGACGAATGACGAATATCGGGGCGATCGATCTTCGATGTGCTCGTGCGGACAACACGTGCTGGTCGGGGCACACTTGTCCAACGTGGACGACGAGGGCAGCTGAGCGGAGCAGTCCTGACCGAGATCAAGGGCAATCAAAGGCCTGTGTGGAAGGTCCCGCCCCCTGGAGTGGCCCCGCCCCCGGGGCGTTACACGACGGCGACGGCGTCGATCTCGACGAGGAATTCGGGGCCCAAGCCGGCGACGACGTGGACCGTGATGGCCGGCGGTGGGTCGGCCGGGTTCCACGCCTGCTGGAAGGCGGCGACACCCTCGTCGAACGCGTGGCCGTCCACCACGGCGATGGTCCAGTGCACGATGTTCGCCAGGCTCGCTCCCTCGCTCTCGAGGATGGTCGCGAGGTTGCGGAACGCCTGGCTGGCCTGCTCCCCGACGGTAGGACCGACGACCTTGCCGTCGACGTCGACGCCGTTCTGTCCGCCGATGTAGATCGTCTTCGCCGGCTGTTCGACCACGACGGCCTGGCTGAAGGCCGGGCTGCGGTGGAGTCCCTCGGGGTTGATGTGCCGTGTGCTCATGTGTCGCCCTCCTCTGACGATGACACCAGTCACAGTAGGCCCAGGTGTACGCACGAGGAGCTCCTTCCGCCGATTGAGACGGTCGGTGCTTCGTCCGGCCGGATGGGTGGATTCGTCAGCGAATCTGCTGTGTCGATCTCAAACAGCTACTCGGCGCGATCCCGTGTCGGCACAAGACGGAACGGATGACCTGCCGGGTCGGCGAAGACCCGCGAGCGGTCGGGCCCCGACCGTCGAACGGCCGGCACATCGCGACCGTCATCGTCGTTCACGACTCCGGGCGGCTCCATCCCGAGGCGATCATTCTCACGACGACCGCGCCGAGGAAGTCGGAAATCCGGGGTTACGTGTGTCACTTCACGAGTTCGAATCGGAGGTGGGTGGCGCCCGGTGTCTCGATCGAATTCGTCCTCCGCAGTTCGATTCCCTCAGGGTCGAGATCCTCGAAGAGCCGGACGCCGCCGCCGAGGAGTAAGGGGATCAAGTGGATCTGCATCTCGTCCAGCAGCCCGGCCTCCAGGTACTGCCTCATGATGTTCGCTCCGCCCCAGATGCCGACGTTCTTGTCGCCGGCGGCAGCACGGGCCAGCTCGAGTGTGGCCTCGATCCCATCCGTCACGAACGTGTAGGTCGTACCGCCCTGCATTGGCAGAGGCTCTCGCGCTTCGTGAGTCACGATGAACACCGGCATCCCGTAGGGCGGAGGGTCGCCCCACGGCTCGAAACCGACGTCGAACATCCGCTTCCCGATCACGACCGCCCCGGTCGAAGCAAAGAGCTCGTCCACGATCGCGGCGTCGGTCTCCGTCTTGGCATCGAACTGCCAGTCGGAAAGTCGACCGGGGTCGTTTCCCTCCAACGGGCTTCCGACGCCTGCTTTGGGATCAGTGATGAAACCATCGAGCGACATCGAGACGTGGGACGTGACCTTGCTCATCGCACCCTCCTCTTCAGGGACGCTCTGTTCTCGGCATTGGACGCCGCAAAGGATCAAGAATCATCGGGTCCGGGTCGTCGCAGATGGCCTCGGTGTCCCCTTCGCGAACGCGTCCGCGTGTCCGACGCACCCGGCGACGAACCCGTCCAGGGACATGGACATCTCCCGGTAGGCGGTTCCTCGTCTCACGCCATCCCCTTCATCTCCGCCCGCTCAGGTCGCGGGCCGTGTCTGGATCCTGGCCACGAGCCCGTCCAGGAACTCGTTCCAGCCTTCGGTGAACCCTCGTTCGAGGTCGCCGGAGGGGACCCCGCGTTGAGTGAGCGTGAGGAGCGTCCGTTCATCCAGCCATTGAAGGCTGATCTCCATCAGCGATTCGACGTGGGATCCATCCGGCCACTCGGTGGTCGACGCGTAGACGAGGCGGTGTGGCCTGTCCACGGTGTGGAAGACGTTCCGCTCGACATAGGGCGCCGAGGACGGGCCGAACCGGATGATCCACTCGCCTCCGACGCGGAGATCGCACTCGGACTCCACGACCGAGTCGGGCCCCCCCGCCCTGAGCGCGCGTTGTGCATCGGGATCCGTGTACGCGTCGAACACGACGTCCGGGGGCGCGTCGAACCATCGCTGGAGGTGGATGCCCGGGGTCACGCGCGTCGCCCCGAACGAGTCGAGACGTGGCGGTCGAGCGCGTCGAGCCGCCGTTCCCACATGCGAAACGTCTCGATCCATTGCCAAGCTTCGTCGAGGCGTTCCGGGCCGAGCGTGCATTCCCGGACCCTGCCCACTTTCTCCGTCGTGAGCAGTTGCGTCTCCTCGAGGACGCGCACGTGTTCCAGGACCGTGGGAAGGGCAATCCCGAAGGGTCGTGCCAGCTCGCTGATCGACGCCGGGCCCGTGGAGACGAGCTGCAGGATGCTGCGGCGGGTCGGGTCGGCCAGCGCGCCGAACGTCCGGTCGAGCGACACATACTTAGGCATGTGGCTAACCATATTGCAACGACATCGATCAAGTCAACGCGGCGTATCGGAGGGGCGGGAGCTCCCGGCAAGAGTCGAACCCGCAAGCGGGGCGCACGGATTCGAGCCAATCATGGCCCACGTGTGGGGCATCGTCGGGCCCCCAACTGGCGCAGAAGCTTCGGCGACCAACGGGAAGCCTTGCAGACTGAAAGCGCAGATGAGAGCTCATTTCGTCCTCGACGCTCCTTGGGCGAAAGTGGTACAGGTGAGGCGAAGATCGTCGTTGCTGAGGATTCGATTGAGAGGTTCCACCGTGGGTAGGACGCAGTCGTGACGGACGATCGCCCGTACATCCAGGTCAACGACCGCGAGCGCGAGCGTCTCCGGAAGTTCATCAACAGGCTGGACGACGATGCCCTCGCAGCACCGGCCAACGAGTACTGGACGGTCGCGGGCGTGCTGGGGCACATGGCGTACTGGGACAACCGGGTGCTCGTCTTCGCCGACAAGATCGATCGCGGCGAGCCGTGGGTCCCGTCGGATGCCGAACCGGAGGGTGACTGGCTCACCGATTCGACCCGCGCGATCATCCATGCCATCGCACCGAGGGCGGCAGCCGAACTCGCCCTGCGGATCGCGGAGGAGACAGACGCACGCGTAGCCGAGCTGCCCCTGGACCGGATGGCTCCGCTCGACCCGGAGAGTCCCATCTCTCCAGCCCGCGGCGAGCACCGAGCTGAGCACCTCGACGAGTTGGAGCGAGCTCTCCGCGACCGCGGCTGAACGACGCTCGCTCGGGATCGCCGCTCAGACCGATGTCGACGCATGACGCACTGTTGTCGGCGGATCGAGAGGGGCGGGTAGCGCAGGCACGAAGAACATCGCGGGACGTGGGCGTTCGTGCTCCGCTATCCACGCCTGACGGAGGCCTCACGCGCCCCGGCGCACGAGATCTCTACCGACGACCCGTTCCTGGCACCAACTAAGCTGGTGACGTGCCGATCACCTATACGTGGCGTGGCGCCTTCACCAACACCGAGCTGAACGAAATGCACGCCGAGGCCTTCGAGACCCGCGTCTACGACGAGGCTGAGTGGAACTGGCTGGAGCAGGTTCACCGGCACAGCCTCGGTTGGGTGGTCGCACGAGAGGGCGCGATACTCGTCGGGTTCGTGAACGTGCCCTGGGACGGGCTCGTGCACGCCTGGATTCAGGACACGATGGTCGCCGAGGCGGCGCGTCACCAGGGGGTCGGGGCAGAGCTGGTGGCCGTCGCGGTGACGGAGACTCGCGGTGCGGGATGTGAGTGGATGCACGTCGACTTCGACGACCATCTCCGTCCCTTTTACTTTGACGCCTGCGGCTTCACTCCAACCAATGCGGGTCTGATCGAGTTGTAGATCTCTTCAGGCGCTGACATGCACGATATGTCCACGCGCCCCAGCGCGGGGTGCCGCCCGATTGCGCCTGGCTCCTCCACGACATCATCCGGGCCGATCCCGAGCGCATGGTGGACGTCGAGCGCTCGATGCGTGATGCACCCGGGTAGGGTTCTTCGATGCCCGCCGCGACGCTGAACGTCGGAAACGTTGAGATCACAGCGATCCTCGACGTCGACACGTCGATGCCGCTCGCCGAGGTGTTCGATGGGAGCGGCGACCCTCCACCCGGCGGATCAGAGTCCCTTGCTGCGAGGTATCCGGACGACTTCACCGCCGACGCGTGGCACTTCCGCGACCACTGCTTCCTGGTCCGTACGCCGACGCGCCTGACCTTGATCGACACGGGCGTCGGCCCGACCGACTCGGCCTTCGGACGATGGCTCGGCGTCGGTGGGACGCTGCCGGACGAACTGGCCGAGCTCGGCGTGATGCCGGACGACGTTGACGACGTCATCCTCACCCACATCCACTCGGACCACACAGGGTGGAACACGACGCTGTCGTCGAGCGGATGGGTCCCGCGGTTCTCGAATGCCCGGTACCACCTCCATGACGCCGACGTCGCGTGGATGCGAGGCTTCGTCGATGAGGAGGACGTCCGGGAGTTCGCCGAGGCGATCGCCCCCCTCGAGTCAGCGGGGCAGCTCGACACGACCATCGAGGACCGCGAGTTGTCGCCCGGCCTGAGCCTGCGACACGCGCCGGGTCACACCCCGGGACACCGGTGCGTTCTCTTGGACACCGGCGGCGAGCGGGTGCTCTTCGCCGGAGACCTCTTGCACTTCACGTTCCAGCTGAACGACCCTGGGTTCCGCTCACCAGGCGACGATGATCCGGAGGAGGGAAGCCGCACACGGGCCGCGTGGCTCGACCAAGCGGAGTCGGAGGGTCTGACGCTCGCGACCGCGCATGTTCCACCGTCCCCCATTGGTCGGATCGTCCGTGAAAGGGGACAGCGGCTGCTCCGGCGTCGCTAGGGGAACCTCTCGACCGCTTTCATCGGCGCCAACCCGTGGCGAGCAAGGTCGAGACCCATCGATGTCTGGATAGGAGAGGCCACGCGCGCCCCAGCGCGTGAGGTCTCCTTCGGCCTGTCCTGGCGTACGCGTTAGGAACGTTGTCGGCGCAGATGAAGTTACGCTCCACCATCGGCGTAGGCCAGCCTGGTCTCCGTGGAAGGGATGGACGATGCGTATCAATCATCAGGTCGTCGTGTTCGACGCCGCCGATCTCGCGGCCGAGAGCAGTTTCTGGGCCGCGGTGCTCGAGGGCACCGTCGATCCTGAGGACGACTGGCACATGGTGATGGTCAACGGCGAACCGCGGGTCGGGGTTCAGCTGGCGCCCAACCACATCCCGCCCGACTGGCCCGACGGAACACCGCCCCAACAGATCCACCTCGACCTGTGGGTCGAGGACTTCGGGCCCGCCCACGACCGCGTCATGTCGCTGGGTGCGAAAGTGCTGAAGCCGGCGGAGGACGTCGACTCCGGCGACAACTTCCAGGTCTATGCGGATCCTGCCGGGCACCCGTTCTGCCTGTGCTGGGTTCAACGCGACGAGCGGCGGTAGCCTGCCTCATCGATCCCGCCAACAGAACACGCTCAGATCCGGCTGAAGACGTCTTGGCGATTGACTCGCAACTTTCCTGGTGCTTGGCTCCGCGCATGACGGATGAGTACACGGATGCTACCTACGGCGACCGGATCGCTGAGGCCTATGACGAGCGGTACCAAGCATCGTTCGCGGAGGACACCGTCGCCGCGGTCTCGTTCTTGAAAGAGTTGGCGTTGGATAGCCCCGCACTCGAATTGGGGATCGGGACCGGACGCCTAGCGCTCCCGCTCGCCGAAGCGGGAATCGACGTGCATGGAATAGATGCATCCGAGGCAATGGTCGCCAAGCTGAAGTCCAAACCCGGAGGTGGTCGCATCCCGATTACGATCGGGAGCTTTGCGGACTTCTCGCTCGAGACTCGGTTCCGGCTCGTTTATGTGGCCTTCAACACGTTCTTCGGGCTCCTCACGCAGGACGAGCAGATCTCCTGCTTCGCGGCGGTGGCACGGCACCTCACGCCCGACGGCGTCTTCGCGATGCAAGCGTTCGTGCCAGACGTCACGCGGTTCGACGTCCACAATCAGCGTGTAGCCGCAGACTCGGTGGGCATCGACGAGGTCGCCCTCGAGACCTCGACTCACGACCCGTTCACTCAACGAACCGATAGCGCGTACGTAGTGATTCGCGACGGAGGCGTCCGGTTGTACCCGGTGAGGATCCGCTACGCGTATGTGTCCGAACTGGATCTCATGGCCCGTCTAGCGGGTCTCAGGCTGCGCGACCGCTGGGCCGGATGGGACCGAGAACCATATCCGTCGCGGAGCTGGACCCACGTGTCCGTGTGGGAGAAGAACGAGCTCGACCGGCCTGCCTAAGGGCGTTGTCCGCCGATCGAGATGTGGCAACCGGCCTCCTCAACTGGCGATATCCATAGTGCTTTGTGCGCCAGCCCGTGGGGGAGTCGTGCATAGCCCCGTCATCGAAGACCAGCCGCACGTGGCTGCGGCCGGCGTCCATGACGTAGATGGCGAGGCCCTGAACTCCACATGCCCCTCGGATTCGAGCTCGGCGGGCGTGGCACCGCGAGAGCCATCCGCGTGCATGACGTGCTCCGGTCGGTAGATTGGCTCGAATGGCGTTCGCAGTGCACCCGGTCACGAAGGAGCGGTGGCTCGACCTCGTCGAGCTGTTTGATCGGCCGATCGTTCGAACCTGCTTCTGCATGTTCTACCGGAAGACCGGAACGGGCACCGGCGTCGGCCCGGAGAACCGGCAGGCGATGAAGGCCCTGGTGAACCGGGGCACCGTGCCGGGGCTCATCGGATACGAGAACGGCGTCCCGGTCGCTTGGGTCTCGATCGGGCCCCGAGAGGACTTCGCGAAACTCCGCCGGTCCCCCGTCATGAAGCCCGTGGACGACCGACCGGTGTGGTCGATCGTGTGTTTCTTCGTCGACCGGGAGGCCCGTGGCCGCGGCCTGTCAGAGCGGATGCTCCGGGCAGCCGTGGACTACGCACGGTCGTGCGGCGCCCGCCTCGTAGAGGCGTATCCGGTGGACAAGGACGAACGAAGCCACCCGGATGACATGTTCTTCGGCGCGAAGGCCATGTACGACCGCGCGGGGTTCCGGGAAGTGGCCCGACGAAGGCCCACCCGGCCGGTGGTGCGCAAGGCGCTTCGGCCCGGAAGCTCCTCGAAGCGACCGTGACCCCGAGATTGACGACGAACCCAGCTGGGATGCCGAGTGCTCGTCAGGGCAGCACGAGGACGCGCTGGACCGGCTGAAGCTCGGAGGCGCGCTCGTCCCAGCTCGCACCCTGGTCGGTCGAACCGTAGACGCGTCCGTCAGAGGTGCCGAACGCGGCGAAGGAGCCGTCGGGGAGCGCGTCGAGGCAATAGGTGTCGATGTTGTCCTCGAACCTCTCGGGAAGCCCGGCGCGGCAGCGCTCGAAGGTGCCGCCGGTGAGTTTCCCCCGATAGACGGCGGCGCGTCCGCCGCGAGGCCCGTTCGAAGCAGACACCAGGACGGCGTCGCCGCAGACCGCGACGGCTCGCGAGTAGCGCGCCTCGAGTCCGTCGGTCCGATACGTCCACGTGGCGCCGCGGTCGGTGCTCCATGCGAGCCCGCCTGCGCACGCAGCGAGCACCATGCCCTCGGCGGTCGTGACGTGGTGAACGTCGGCGTCGATATCGATCGTCGGCGTCCACGTCTCGCCGCCATCGTCCGTGCGAAGGATCCCGCCCACATGGACGTTGGCGTAGACGTCGTCGTCCCAGTTGGCGATCGAGCGAGTATCCGGCGGCCCGCCCCACGGCGTAAACCAGGTCTCCCGGCCTTCTGCGTGATCGAACGCGACGACTGGTTCGAGCGCTTCGCCTGCCAGCCGGAACAGGCGGGCCTCCGACGAGCCCACGAACACATCTGCGCCGATACCCGCGACACAGGTGGCGCGAAGGTCGTCGAGATCGGTGACGTGGTACCAGTCGGCGCCGGCCGCGTGCCAGAGCTCGGACGCGTCAACGATCGCCCAGAACTCCTCTCTCGCGCGCCCGAGCGCCGTCACCGACCGACCGACGTGATCCGGCCTCGGCGGCCGCCTTTGGTCGTCGAAGGTGTGCATCCCGTCCCGCGTCGCGACGAGGACCGCTGGCATGATCCAATGCTCTCACCCGTCGGCGGTTCGAGCCGGCACCTCCCACAAACGACGAGATCGACTGCCCGGACCTACAACGACGGGTCGACTGCCCGGACGACCGCAGCGGCCCGACGATCATGTTCGAGGCCTCGGCAACTGACGCCTGGATGGGCGAGGGTCGGGAAATGTACCCCGGGGGTCTCGTCGCCCAACGGGTTCCCACGGCCGCGCCCAGACCTTGTCCCGCCACCGCCACCTCGCGCCCGCCGAGCATAGACGACGGCCCGGGGAAGAGGTTCACCGGCGCCGGTAGGTCGGCTCGTCGGGGTGAGCTGATCGCAACCGCTGGTGTAGCGATCCTGCTAGGGCTTCTCGAACAGGCCAATCACGTTGCCTTCGGTGTCCTTCGAGTAGGCGTACGCCCCGAGTTCACCCATCGAGGTCCGCGGCTTCACGACGCTCCCGCCCTCGGCCTCGATCTTCTTGAGTGACTCGTCGATCGAATCCACCTGGACCGTGACGACCGGTGCCGGTGTATCCGACGAACGGTGCATCAGCCCCCCGTTGATGGCGCCGGGCTCAATCGGCGTGCGGTTCTCCATCGGACCCTTTTCGTCCACAGGCGTGGTGAGGACGAGCGTGTAGTCGGCCTCGTCCATCGGTACGATGCCCCACTCGAACACGGTGCCATAGAAGCCCCTCGCCCGTTCCACGTCGTCGACCGGTATCTCGAAGTGGACCACCTGATCCATCTGCCGCCTCCTTCTGCGAGGGTTCAGACCCTGTTCAACCCATGTGGCCGCCGACACGGCGGCCACATAGCTACTCCATGACCCCGGCAACCGTGATGGCAACTCAAGGGTATGGTCCTGAGGTGCCCCAGGTTTCAGGAATGTCCCTCGGCGGGGGGCTGCAATCGGACGAACGCCCGGCTCTCCTAGGCCGAAGCCATCGATCCCTCGGTCACTTCCCCCTTGTGCGCCGCGAAGGCCGCCAGGACTTCATCCTTCTCACGCGGAGGGACCCCGAAGTGATCGAGCGAGCGTCCCAGCTCAGCCGCGACCTCATCGAACTCCTCGGAGGTGATGTGAAGCTCGCGATGGGCTTCTTCCAACCCGAGGGGCGTGCTTCCCGGCTTCGTGGCAGCAAACGAGAGAGGTCCACCGGCGACGTTGCAGACCCAGAGCGTGCGCATGAACTTCAGCCCCGGCAGCCTGTCCAGCTGGTTGGTATGCCACTCACGAAGCTCGGGGTTCTTCGATCCTTGGCCGACGATGGGGTTCCGAACGACCGCATCGCTGAAGTGGTCGATCACCGCAGCGATGGCGAATACGCCACCCAATCGTTCGTACAGGCTGGGCTCTGCCATGCTCGCCCCCCTCTCTTCGTTCCACGTGCCGTGCGGGCCGCCACATATCTGGATGGTCTACGTGCGGCACCTGGGATCGGTTCTTGTCTCGGGGCGACCGCGGAGAGGAACGTTCGGGTGGGCGAGTGTTCGCGAATGTGCCTCGAAGTCTGCGAATATCCGCGCCGAGGTTCTCAGGCGCTCCGAGCGCCGACCGCTCGTACCGCCGCGAGGGCCAGAGGGGCCCCTTCGATGATCTGGAGTACCAGGAGCAGGACGGTCTGCCAGCGACCGAAGTGGGGTGCCGCTTCGAGTACTTGTCGCGTGATCGTAATCGCCAGGGTCAGCGCCACAGCGACGAAGACGCCGCCGGCGACGCCGACACGGTCCCGCTCTAAGTACAGGATTCCTACCGCTATCACCGCGGCGTTGGTCCACCATCCGAGAAAGAACGAGATCAGGCCTCGCAGGGGCAATCCCAACGAGAAGATGAACTCGGAGCCGCCGCCGTACAACGGCAGCAGCGGTGGCAAGACGGCGATCAGGGCGGCCCCGGTAGCGAGGCGGACAATCTCGCGGTGTGGCTCCCTCCCCAGCGTCGTCCGCACGTTCCGGATGCTATTCGGTCGCGAAGTACAGGAGACGGACGCAGCAGGCTCGCCCACGGGCCGTCCGATATCCGAGGATGTCTCGCCCTGGTGCCCCGAGGGTTTGCCCTCTGATCCCGAGCGGATGTCGGAGGCTCCGTCTCAAGCGCTGCAGGGATACGTAGCTGAATCGTCGCGATGGTCACTCAGGCGTTCATGGGGTGGGGAAGGCTGCTTCGATAGTGCTGAGGTGCTCACCTCGGTGGAGCGAACGGTCCACCAGGCGCTCTCGCCCTCCCTGCACAACCTCCGAAACGACATCGGCGTCGAGCGACCCGATGAGACCATCGATCTCTGCAGCCGCCGCGAGGCAGTCCTGGACGGCGGTTCGCGGCGGGATAGCGGCCCACTGTCGCAGGGACGAGTCATTGATGAGCTCCAGAAGATCGTCGTCGAAGGAACGAGGTGTGCGACTCGCCATGGTTGCGGCCAGCAGCCACCTGGCGCGAACGAATCGATCCCAGAACGCCATATGGGCATAGAGCGCCGCGGCGGTCCATGGCGGGTCGATGGTCTGGCTGAGTTCCTCATCCGAGAGCCGCACGCCCAATGCTCGCAGCCGATCCACCGCTGCGTGATTTCGGTCCTCGATCACCCGCCGAGCCGTCGCCTCCATCGGTGTCTGTCAACCTACACGGCAGCCGGCGATCGAATCGAGCGTGAGAGGGCTTGTAAGCCAAGAGGGCTGCTGCAAATGCGGTGTTGAGTTGACGAACGTGCCGAGTGAGACTCCCCAAGGAGCGTGGAGGCAGCCGACCCGCGGAGGGGAGGGACGGTGAGCGAGCCCGAGGACATCACGACCCCAACCGGCGTCATTCACTACGGGGGTCCTTGTCGGGACGACTACGACAACATCGAGGTGTACGACCAGCCGCCCGAGGGCGGGAGCCCGATCAAGCTCCAGAAGGCCGCGCTCGAGGCGTTTCGGGGTGCGGAGCGCGCCTACGGCGTGGCCACCGATCGTCCTTCGGGGGAACGCCGAATCCAGCTCACAGGCTCGTGGCGCTCCTGTTCCTACCAGCGCGAGCTGTTCGCGAAGGACCCGGCCCGTTACGCCGACCCCGACGTGACGGGCCACACTCGGGGCATCGCGATCGACGTCTCGACGGCCGTGCCGAACCCGGAGCTCATTGCTCGGTGCCTTCGTGAGAACGGCTGGACGCGGACACGACCCGATGACGAGCCCTGGCACTGGTCCTATGGGGTGACTGTGTAGGCGGCGTCTTTGCAAAGAGTCAGCTACGCCGGCCGGTCGCACGGATCACTCGCGCTGCCATCCGGCGAACGTCATACGCCTGCAGGAGGGTGGTACAACGCTGAGGTTGTGATACCGACCGACTAGCGGGAGCGGCGTCGGCGACGTGCGAGGGCGAGCGCGCCGACGACGGCAACCGCGCCGAGAACGGGCAGCGGCGCCGACACTCCGGGGGCGTCCGGGGAACGAGTCGCCGGTGCCGCCGCCTCCGGTGCCGCGACGTCGAACCCGATCGCGGCGCCCTGCTCACAAGGTGACGGTGCCCACAGGCAGATGTTCCATCGTCCGACGGTCGGGATCTCGACCGTGCCCTCGTAGACGGTGGGACGGACTTGAGCGAGCCGCATCGGGACTCCGTCGAGGAGCCGACCGCCGTTGGGGAAGGCCCAGAGGAAGTGGTTCCACGGCCGGGGCGCCGGCCGGTCGAGGCGGACGATGACCTCCAACGGCTCGCCCGCGACCTGGATGCCGGGTTCGATCTCGACGGTGAAGTCCGTCGGCACCTTCGCGGCCGCAGGCGTCGGGAGGAGGACTGCCAGCGCGAGCAGCGCCGCGCCCACCACGTTCCTGAACCTCACGCCCTCACTACGCGCGGTCGTTGCCCGTGGTTCCACGTTGCGCGAGGGAACAACCGCACACACTCCCTGGTTCTACTAGTCGTGAACGGGTGAAGGACTTCCTCGTCGGCTCCGGGGACCTGCTGCGCTGCCTTCTTCGCGCGGATCCTCAGCCGGCGGGTCCGCCGAACCCATGGAGAACTGATGGGCGCCCGACGCAAGTACCTCAACTTGGACCTCGAGCCGCGGTCCGCGGAACGCATCACTCGGTCATGTACCACTTGACGTCGCGCGGGCGGGGGGCGGATGGTGATCCGGCCCGCGCGAGGGGTTGGTGGATACGTGAAGGTTATCGACGGCAACGCGCTGGCGAAAGAGCTCCACGCGAGCATCGAGGACGAGCTCCAGATCCTTCGGATGTCGGCGGTGCAACCTGGGCTCGCTACGGTTGTCATCGGCGAAGACTACGGAGCACGGTCGTACGAGCACCATGTTCGCCGCTTGGCGGAGGAGCTCGAGTACGGGTACGTGTGCGAGCATCTGGCACCGGATGCAGAGCTCGCCGAGGTGATCGCCACGCTCGGCAAGCTGAACGCCGATCCGAGGATCACCGGGATCCTCGTCCTTCAGCCGCTTCCTCGGCACCTGCCCGAGGCGGAGATCAACTCGGCCTTGGACCCACTCAAGGACATCGAGGCAGTGCACCCCGTGAACGCCGGGCTCCTCGCGCAGGGACGACCCCGGTTCGTACCATCCTCCGCCGCCGCGTGCTTCTACATCTTGGACTCGTACATCCGGTCGGAGGGTTACGACCCGGCTGGGTTCTACCGGGGACGCACTCTGGTCATCGTCGGGCGCTCCAACGGCGTAGGCAAGCCCGCGCAGTGGCTCGGCTTGCAGCGCGACGCGACGGTCGTGACATGTCACACGGGCACCGACGAAGCCGGGCGGCTGGCCGACTTCACGCGCCAGGCGGATGTCCTCATCGCCGCCGCAGGCGTGCCGGCGCTCGTCACGGGGGGCATGGTCCGCGAGGGCGTGATCGCCATCGACGTGGGGATCAACGCGTTGAAGGATCATTCGACAGGCGATATCCATATGGTCGGCGACTTGGACTTCGAGGGCGTTGGGGCGAAGGCGGAGGCGATCACTCCCGTTCCTGGTGGGGTGGGCCCGGTCACGGACGTATGGCTCGTCGGAAACACGCTCACCGCCGCCGCGATGGCAGCCAGGGTGGAGCCCCGGTTCGGCACGCGACGGTGACCGCGTGCGGCGGAGTCAAGGGTTACCTCCTGCCGGATCGGAAAGGGAGACCAACGGGTCTGGTCAGGGACCGGATCGGTGCCCCCGGGCAGGAATCCATCGGGTAGCGGTCAGCCGACTCTCCCGGGCGAAGTCAGCACGTCACATGGAGAATCGCATTGGTGTCTTTCCGCGCTCGCCCCAGTTCCTCGAGGGCCTGGGGCGTCGGGAGAACCAGCAACTGCACGCCTCGCCGCCTGGCGTCCTCGGCGACCTCTTCCATCACGGGAAGCGCCCCGTCGGCTCCGCTCCCGACGACCAGACGCTGGCAGCTCCAGGGGATGTCCTCGGCCAAGGACAATGGCGTATGGCCATACCGCGTCCGAAACGGTTTGGAGGGCCCCTTCCGGCGCTTCCGGACTCGCCCACGATCGACCACGAGGTCGTGCTCGTAGATCTTCCCGTCGACCTCGATCGATCCGAATGCGAACCGTCCGAAGCGCATCTCTCCAAGAAGTGTAGGCCGAAACGCCGTCGGCGTGGATCACGCCACGGATGCAACGACAGCCTTCGACCGACAGTTTGGCCACATGAACTTGCACTCGGGGCACCGGACAGGGGGTTCCCTGCTGGTCCAACCCATTCGGCGGTACTCTCACGCAATGCGACCCCTTCGGTATTCCCTCAACGTCACCTTGGACGGGTGCTGCGATCATCGTGCAATCCCCGCGGACGAAGAGTTGCATCGTCACGCGGTCGAGAACCTCAACCAGGCCGATGCCCTCCTCTTTGGCCGGGTGACCTACGAAATGATGGAGGCAGCGTGGCGACCGCCGGCGCGGACGGGAGCGAGGCCTGATTGGATGGAGCCATGGATGGAACCCTTCGGCCGGACGATCGACACGGCGAAGAAGTACGTCGTGTCGAGCACCCTGGACCGGGTCGATTGGAACGCGGAGCTCCTGCGCGGGGATCTGGGGAAGGCCGTTCAGCAGCTCAAGCGGGAGTCGGGGAAGGGATTGTTCGCGGGCGGCGTGAAGCTCCCCCTGGCGTTGGCGGAGCTGGACCTGATCGATGAGTACGAGTTCGTGGTGCACCCCAGGCTAGCGGGCCATGGGCCGACGTTGTTCGCGGGGCTATCGAAGCATGTCGACTTGACGCTCGTGAGCCGGCTGGAGTTCGGCTCGGGGGCGGTGGCGATGCGATACGAGCCGAGAAGATAGCCATCGGGCTTGAGGACGTTGCGCGTCTCGTCGATAGCCTCTTGTCATGATCCAAGAAGGCGGCCGCAGTCTGACTCACCGTCGGGCTGAGGGTGGTCCCTTCAGCGCTCCTGCGCCTCCATCACCGCCAACCCACCAACCCGACCTCCATCACCGCCAATCCGAAGAAGAACATCGGCAAGCCGATGAACACAAGGAACACGCTCAATATCAGCATGAAGCCGGTAAGTGCGATTCCGAAGCCGACCCCCACGAGGAGGAGTCGCCCCAAGAGGTTTGGAACTGACACCTCCGGACGAGGTTCCTGACGGACCGGAGCAGGGTGCTTCTCCTCCAGCCGGGGTGGTGGGATCGGTCTCCCGACTACACGTTCCTCGGTCTGCATGTCTCCGTCCTTTCCCAATGCCCTTCACGCATCTCTTCCATGGAGACGAAGCAGCGGCCCCTCCTGTGACATAGCCAATCGTGATGTGGCCGCAAGATGGTCTCGCCGAGGTCCCAGGGGGTGACGTGTTCGGCTCAACGGGAACGGGAGATTCTCGTGCACGCCGTCCGCGCCGTCACCGAGCCGGCAGCCAAGACCGACGACCTGGTCGACGAGGCGATCGCCGTCGGGCTCGGCCGCTCTGATCCGCTCGTGGCCCACGCGAAGATGCTCCGGCTCGAGCTGCTCAAGGTGAAGGCCAACCTCGAGCGGGAGCTCGGCACGCTTTCCTTGCTCCGCCAGGGCCGCTCGCTGCTTCCGCTTGGCTCCGACTCGCCCGTCGGCTAGGGCTCTGGGGTAACAACCCATGTGCCTCCCGGGAGGAATCGAAATTCCGCGCGCGGTTGAGGAAGGTGCGGGAAGCGCTGGTTGCTCACGCTGAATGCCAGCGGTGTTGTGCGGCAGTCCTGTTCGTGCATTCGTGACCCGGCTCTCGGCGCCGTGTTTCCGCTGGTGAGAGTGGCCCCCGGGAGGAATCGAAACCTTCGACCAAGTGCAAACGAAATACCCCGCGAGGGCACCGAGTGCTGGTTCGGCAATCACGAACAATGCCACGCAGAAGGCGTGAAGACTCCAGAAGTACGCGAGTCCTGTCGTCGCGAGCGTGGTCGAGGATCCCGGCAGAGCTCACCTTCGACCTGATGCTCGACGGCCGAAGCGGCCCCGAGCGGGACTGTCGTAGGGTCGTACACGCACGCCTTCCCTTCGTCTGGAGGAAGCTTGGCGGATCGAGCGCAATACCGAACGCCGCGGGCCACGTAGCCACCGATGCGGTTCATGATCCTCGTCCGGGCCTCGCCGGCGTCCGAAGCCGGCGCGATGCCGAAGGAGCAGCAGATCGCGGAGCAGCTCGCGTTCCATCAGGCGATCGACGGGGCCGGCATCCTGATCGACGCGATGGGCTTCCATCCCACGTCGAAGGCCTGGCGTGTGCTGCAGCGGACCGACGGGTCCCGCGAGGTGATCGAGGGACCGTTCCACGACGATCACCTGATCGCCGGCTACACATTGATCGACGTGGCGTCGCGCGAGGAGGCGATGGACTGGTCGCTCCGCTACGCGAAGACCGCCCTCGAGGGCGAGGACGGGGAGATCGAGGTTCGCCAGCTGTTCGATCTCGACGAATTCGTCCAGGGCCCCGCCGTTCACGGGTTCCGGGAGCTCGACCTGGTCGGCCGGATCGCCGCCGACGTGGGACGGTCCCGACCCGACCTGTCCCGAGCCGTCTCCCCGGACGGCACCGTGACCGTCCTGTTCACCGACATCGAGGGATCGACGCAGCTCACCGAGGCGCTCGGCGATGCCGAGTGGATCCGCGTGCTCCGCGCCCACAACGCGATCGTCAGGGATCAGGTCGTCGCCCATTCGGGCATCGAGGTGAAGTCCCAGGGCGACGGGTTCATGCTGGCGTTCGCGTCCGCTGAGGACGCCCTGGGCTGCGCGATCGAGATCCAGCGGGCGCTCGTTCAACCTCTCTCGGATGGGCTTCGGCTCCGCGTGCGGATCGGGCTCCACACCGGCGAGCCGATCCGCGAGGAGGACGACTTCTACGGGAAGGACGTGGTCCTCGCAGCGCGGATCGCGGCGGAGGCACGGGGAGGTGAGATCCTGGTCTCGAAACTCGTCCGAGAGCTGACGGAACGCTCCGGGCTGTTCTCGTTCACGGATCCCACCGACGTCGAGCTCAAAGGCCTTTCCGGCATGCACTCCCTGTCGGCGGCTCGTTGGCAGACAGGTCTCTGAGCGGAGACGCGGCGGTCCATGCTGACGAGCGAAGCCCCTCGATACACGAGCGGGAGGAGTGCTCATGACCCGCGCCCGAGAGGTACCGGTTTTTTCCCACCGTATGGATCGGTGCCCCCGGGAGGAATCGAACCTCCGACTCGCGGTTTGGGAAACCGCTGTCTCCGTGAGCGTCAGAAATCGCGCGTCGATCCGTCGTGAGCCTCGCGGATCCTGGTCGGCGGCAGTCGTGTCCCGGAGCCCAATCCGTGCTTCGTCACGAAGCCGAAGGTCGGAGCCGGACCTCGACGCGTGTCCCCTCGCCGGGTTCGCTCGAGACGACGACGGTGCCGCCCCACTTCTCGGCGAGGTCGCTCGCGATCGCGAGGCCGAGCCCCGAGCCTCCGCTCGGCGCCCCGCGCCCGCGGTAGAAGCGTTCGGTCACGCGCGCGACCTCGTCCTGCGGGATGCCCGGCCCGCGGTCCCGGACGGCCACGAACACGCGTCCGTCCCGCTCGCCGGACTCGATGGTGATCTCACCCGGCGCGTACGAGGTCGCGTTGTCGACCAGGTTGTCGAGGATCTGGTCCAGGTCCGACGGGTTCCCCTGCGCGAGTCCCGCCCGGCCCTCGGCGACGACCGTCGAGCCCCGCTGCCGGGCCCGCTCGTCCCACCTCGCGATCGCCCGGGTGACCGACTCGGCGAGGTCGACCTCGGCCGCTGCGCCCTCCTCGATCTCGCGCGACATCTCCAGGAGCCGGTCGACGATCCCCGAGAGCCGATCGACCTCCTTCTCGGCGGCCTCGAGCTGGCGTTTGACGCCGTCGTCGCCGGCCTGGTCGATCGCCGACTCCAGGCGCAGCTTCATGCCGGTGAGCGGCGTCCGAAGCTGGTGCGAGGCGTTCGCGACGAACTCGCGCTGCGCCCGGACCGTGCGCTCGAGCCGGCCGGCCATCTCGTCGAACGAGCGTCCGAGCTCGGTGATCTCGCTGGCGCCGCCGACCTCCTCGGCGCGCGCCGACAGGTCGCCGGACCCGAGCCTCCTCGCCGCGCCGGCCAGCCGCGTCAGCGGCCGCGAGAGCGATCCCGCCAGCCCGAACGCGAGCACCAGCCCCGCGACCAGCCCGGCCGCGCCGATCGCCAGCAGCCCGAGCGTGACCCGCCGGACGTTGTCGTTGACCTCCTGCACGTCCTGCGTGATCCGGACCGCGCCGACGATCTCGCCCGCCTGGCTCCGGAGCGGCACCGCCGTCGCCATCAGGTCCTGGCCGAGCGTCTCGCTTCGCCGGATGTCCGACGTCGACTCGCCCCGCTCGAGCGCCGCCGTGATCTCCGGCCGCTCCCCGTTGAGGTAGTTCTGGCCGACGTCCTGCCCCGCCGAGTCGGCCAGGACGACGCCGTCGGCGGCGATGACCACCACGCGCGCGCTCGCGAGGCCGGCCGAGTCGACCACGAACGCGTCGAGCTCCGGAGTCTGTGCCAGATCCCGCGGGTCGAGCGCCGCCGCGATGCCCTGCGTCGTGATGAGCGCGGAGTTCTCCAGCTCGGCCGTGGCGCGTGCCCGCAGGTTGATCGTGAGCGGGAGGCCGAGCGCGACGATCAGGACGAGCAGGATGTACGCGAAGGCGATGACGAGGCGCGTGCGGACCTTCGTGGCAGCCTCCTACGCCTCCTCGGGAGCGAGGAACCGGAAGCCAACGCCCCGGATCGTCGTGATGTAGCGGGGCTTCGACGGGTTCTCCTCGATCTTCTTGCGGAGCCATGAGACGTGCACGTCGAGCGTCTTTGTGGGGCCGAACCAGTGCGGGTCCCACACCTCGTCCATGATCTCCTCGCGCTTGAGCACCTGCCCGGCGTTGGACATCAGGATGTTGAGCAGGTCGAACTCCTTGGCGGCCAGCTCGAGGGTCTCGCCCGCCCGAGTGACCGTCCGCGAGGCCGGGTCGAGCCGGATGTCCCCGATCTCGACCGGCCCCGGCCGCACGTCGGCCCGCCCTCGCCGCAGGATCGCCCGGATCCGGGCCGTAAGCTCGCGCATCGAGAACGGCTTGACCACGTAGTCGTCGGCGCCGAGCTCGAGCCCCACCACCCGGTCGATCTCCTCGCCCCGAGCGGTGAGCATGATGATCGGCACGTCCGACTCACGCCGGATCTCGCGCGCCAGGTCCCGCCCGTCGCCGTCGGGAAGCATGACGTCCAGCAGGATCAGGTCCGGCGTGGCGCGCCCGTAGGCACTCCGCGCCGCATCGATCGTGCCGGCCACCTCCGCCTCGAACCCCTCACGCTCGAGGCTCTCGGCAAGGGGCTCCGAGATGGCCAGCTCATCCTCAACGACCAGTATTCGCGACTTCACGCCCGCGATGGTAGCGGGAGTTCCTATGGTCCTTCGTTCGGCCCAAGTCACAGCCGGGGTGCTCGAGCTCTGTTCCGGCACCATCGTTCCCTGCCCCGAGGTGCATGCTTCCGGCTTGCTTCCTACTCCTCCTTAGAGCCAACCGCATTGAGGACGGCATCTGCGATGTCGTGCATGGAGCCTCCCTTAACAACATAGGCGGTGGCTCCCGCTTGGAGCGCCTGTCGTTTTCGGAGTTCGTCATCGAACGTAGACAGCATGACAACGCGAGTCGCAGGCAGGCGGCCTACTATGATTTCGGTCGCCTGAATGCCCCCAATCCCCGGCATCTTGACGTCCATCAGGACCACATCAGGTGCGAGCTCTTGCGCAAGCTCAATTCCGCTTGCGCCGTCCCCAGCCTCGCCGACAACCGCGATGCCCTCTACCTCCAAGAGCTCCCGCAGGGCCTGACGGCTGTCCATACTGTCGTCTACAAGCAAGACGCGTGGCTGCGGGCGTGGCGTGGGTACAGGACTCATAGCGATCAATCCGTCGAGCAATCGCCCCGCCTGGGCGGAATCGTGGGACGGAGTTCCTTGCTCCTCACAGGGTCTTCACTTGATTGTCGGCTATCGGTGAGGTCTTCCCGATCCCCCGTTAGGCCAGTCAGGATGCGACTTTCGTTCAGGGTTCTGATCGGGCTACTCTTGACTCCAGATGGCCGCGGGGGGGAGAGGTGAGCCCACTTGGCCCTCGGCCATGACCTTCCTCGAAGCTCGCGTGCACTGCTAGACAGCCAATGGCGCAGCCAGCTCGCGGGCAGATAACCCTCCTGACGAAAAGGTCCTAACGCTCAGCCCCGAGCCCTAGCGAGGCTTCGGCCATCTCCACTCGTGCAAGAGACGCCGCGTTCCCCTTTCGACGATACAGATCCGCTGCCGCCTGAAACTCAGCGGAGGCGTGAAACACCTTCCCGGCGGCCTGGAGCACAATCCCTAGGTCGAGGTGTGCATCGCCAGCCATGCTGAGCAGATCCGACCCGGCGGCGAAGGCCACCCCTTCGCCTGCAAGTCGCTCCGCTTCCATGAGCTCCCCGTTGGCAGCCAGAACCTTGGATCGAACACCCCGCCAAGCCATCTGCGACGCGACGTCGTCCTCGGCGGTGGCATGTTCACTCTCGATCGTAGCTCGCATTGCCTCGCTGAGATTCCCTTGTCGGTACAAGGCCTCCGCCAACAGCGCAACCGCCGTCGAGAGCATGCTCCGCTCACCCATTCTCTTCAGCGCCTCGACTGCCGGCCGCAGAACGACTTCGGCGCGGCCCGGATCCTCCGCAAAGAGCATCGCCGCTCCGTAGTGCATTCGGATGGATACTAGCCTCCATTCAGTGCCGAGCTTTCCTGCACGGATGACGGCGTCGTCCAACAATTTGCGCGCCTGGTCGAATCGACCAGCCATTGCAAGGAGGAACCCAAGTCCTGCCAAAGCCTCGGGGTCCGGGCGTTGCGCGCTTGCCAGGTTCTTCTCGATGATCTGAATGCAGCGGTCAACCGGGATGGGGCCATGCGCCACACCCAGACTCGAACGCTGAGCAGCCTCTCGCTCGTCGCCTGCCTCGCGTGCGAGACGCTGGCCGATCTCGTACGCCTCGACGGCTTCAATGGCTCTTCCGCGGCGACCCAGAGCATCTCCGAGAAGTCTGTGCGCTCTCGCAGCACCCGCTAACTCCCCCAGGCTTCGCAGCGCCTTCTCAGCATCGGCGGCAATCCGCTCAGTCTCCTGAGTGTTCGTGTCGTCGGGCGCACGCCAGAACCTAATATCCGTCTGTTCAAGACGGATACGCCATTCGGCTATCTCATTCCCAAGGCGGCGAGCATCAGTGAGTGCTTCGCCGAGTACCGACTCGGCCCCGTCCAGGTCACCCGTTTCGAACAATGCAACGCCTAGACGCCACCCGATCTCGACCCGAAGGGGATTGTCCTTGTCGAGGAGGCCAAGGGCGCGGTTCAGCAAGCTGCTTGCTGCCGGATTGTCGTCCCGGGCGAGTGCTCGCACGCCGGCCGACCAGAGCCGAGTCCCGGCGCGATCCGCAAGGGACTGAGTGCCCGAATCGCGGATCCCCAACTCCACACGAAATCCATGTGCGGTCTCAAAGTGATACCCCACAATCTCCTCTAGCTCAGCTATGCGGCTACCGCTCCCGGCCTCCAGGTACCCTCCCAGCGCCTCGTGAGCCGCAGCCCGGGCTTCCTTAGACATCGCCCGATAGACCACGTCGCGGATCAGGTGGTGGCGGAACCTGAACGTCCGCCCACCGCTCGGGGACTCACTACGAACTGAGATCAGGTCCTTCGCATCAAGGTCATCGAGGAGCGTCTCAAGGTGCGTATGATCAAGGTCGAACGCCGCGAGATTCTGTGTCGTGAAGATTTGTCCAACCACCGATGCGTTTTCCAAGACACGGCGCTGAGCCCCTCCGAGTCGGTCGAGACGGGCGCCGATGAGCGCGTGAATCGTAGGCGGTATGGGGACTTCAGTGAGATCGGAGGAAGCTACCCAACGACCATCCGTCCATTGCAATAGCCCATCATCGATGAGCATAGCCACGAGCTCTTCGAGGAACAGTGGGTGCCCCTCGCCGGCTTCAAGAATTCGCTCACGTGCCGTGTCATCAATCTCGACGGGCCCCACGAGATTGTTGACCAGCATTGTGCTCTCCTCGCGGTCCAGTGGGAGCAGCGGCAGATTCACAGCATCAAGGCGCCCGCCTCCCCAACCTGGCCGTCTCTCCACAATCTCCGCTCGTGTCATGCACACGACGAGGATCGTCACTCCGCGAGATGCCCGCGCAACGTGCTCGATGAGATCCAGGAGTGTTGTCTCAGCCCAGTGAATGTCGTCGAACACAAGGACGAGTGGGTGATCGCGAGCGATGATCTCGAACAACCTTCGTATTGCAAAGAGAGTCTCACCCGGTGCTGGGGGGTTCTCACTCAGGCCGAGAATGGAAGCTATCTGCTCCTCAACGAACCCGGCGTCCTCGGCCGAGCCCAAGAGTGTTCCTACTCTCGTTCGAGCGGCGTGAGCCAGGTCGGCGTCGTCGATTCTCGCAGCCTGCCGGACCATCTCGGCGACTGGCCAGAAGGTGATGTCTCGTCCGTATGACAAGCAGTGGCCGGTCAACACGGTCGCGCTTTCGCGCGCCTGGACCAGGAACTCGCTTACAAGTCGTGTCTTTCCAACGCCCGCGGATCCAAGCAGGGTGACAAGCGAGGCTCTTCTTCCTAGCGAGGCCCGCGCAAAGGCTTGCCGGAGGACTGTGAGTTCTTCTTGTCGGCCGACGAGAGGGGAGCTGAATCTGCGGCCCGCCGTGCGGACACTCATGTCATCCACCAACCGGAAAGCGCCTAGTGAGGATGACTCCTCCCCGAGAATAAGAATCTCGGTCGGTTCCATTCCCGCAGCGCGCTCAACGAGCCTGGCAGCGGCGCCCGACATTAGGACTTCACCTGGTCGGGCTGCTTGCGCGAGTTGGTCGGCCTCTTCAATCGGTCCGAGAGTGAGGAGCCGCTGCTCAGCGGCGGAGGATTCAACGAGCGCTTCGCCAAGTCCGATTCCCATACGAGCCGCGAGCGCGACCCCGTTTATCGCGTCAGCCCCCCCACCTCGCGAAGACGTGGCGCGAAGCTCCATCGCCGTACGAACGGCTCGGGCAACGTCGTCCTCGTGCACTCGGGGCACCCCGAAGACGGCACTGATTCTCCCAACGACGACCTCGTAAACCCAGCCGCCATAGGACTCAATGACCCCTCTTGCGTCCTGTACGGCCCGGTCCAGGGTGGCCTTCCCCGCTTCCGGATCGTCCGTGGGTCCTGCACCGGTCGAGAATCGGCAGACAAGGGCGGCAACGGTCTTCCTGAGGGTGCGCGGGTCGGTTTCGTCGGCTAGCGCCGGCGAATTGAGAGCGGCATCCTGCGCAAGGATCTGTCGTTCGAGTCGCCGAATAGCCGGGCCGACCTCGATACCAACCTCGGTAGAGAGTCGATGCCGGAGTTGGGTGATCGAATCAAGAGCCTCCGCTTGCCGCCCGGTTCGGTACAAGGCAATGGCAGCCAAACCGTGGATCCGCTCGTTGAGAGGGAGTGCTGCCCGCAAGGCCTCAAGCTCAGGCACCGCCTCGACATGTCTGCCAAGAGCCAATTGCGCCTCCAGTCGTTCGGCTCGAGTGGCGAGGAGCAGTTCATCCAACTCGGCGAGCTCGGGCTGCGGCACGCCAGGGATGTCCACGTTTGAGAGAGGGGTTCCCTTCCACAGCTTCAGAGCTCGATCTAGCGTGTCCCACGCGGCCCTGTACTCGGCGTGGGCCATTTCTGCACGGCCTTGCTGAGCCAGCCTGCGGAACTCGTCCAGATCCAGTCGATCGGGGCCAACATGCAAGACGTAGCCCCTGTCTCGCGATTCCAGGATCACCGTTGGATCGCCGTCTATCAGTTTCCTGAGACGCGAAACGTGCATCTGCAGCGCGGTACGAGCGGTGGCAGGCGGCTCGTCTCCCCAGAGGGCGTCAATGAGTGTCGGGGAGGAGAAGACCTGCTCTGCGCCGAAAAGGAGGACAGCCAGCAGCCCCTTGAGCTTGGAGCCGCGAAAAGGGATTGGTGACCCGTTCCGCTCGACCTCAAGAGGCCCCAACACCCGAAAGACCAGGTGATCAGCCATGTTCCCCCCGGACCCAGTGGCGCGGCCCCAGCGTAACGGAGTCGCCAGGCTGGATGCCACTCCCGGACGGTCAGAAACGTTAGCGCGGCGTTAGGGATGCGTTAGCGGCGCCGACGACTCTGGCCTCCAAGCGACCCCAAGAAGGGGAAGGGAGGCAAGCCATGCGAGCTCTCAGGCGTCTCGCCCTTGCGGCAGGCACGCTGTTCGCGCTCGCCCTCGCCGGCGGCGCGCACATCAGGTTCTAATGCGGCTTCGCACCGGATCCACCTAAGCGCGTAGCCGCCGCCTCCGGCGGCACCCGGCGTCTGCACCCGTCGGGGCGCCCGCTGGCGAGGTAGGCCGACTTTGAAGGGCGGTACAAGCGCCCCCGGCCTTAGTCGGGGGCGTTGCCCTTGGGTTCTTCTGCCCCCCAGCCTCATGACTGGGCAGGACGGCCCCCAAGGAGTGCGTAGGGTCGGCTCCCGCGGATCCTCCCCTTCGCCCTATCCCAGGGAGTCGCCGCGGCGAGGCCGCAGCTACGGTCCTTTCTGGGTGGGTGTGTTTGACGAAATGCACACACCACGTAGGCTCCGGGGGTCTCCCGGAGCCTACGGAATGACTTTCGACGACTTGTGGTCGGTGGAACTAGAACCGGATGTGAGCGCCGCCGGCCAGAGCCAGCGCCGCGAGCGAGCCGACCGCAATGGCGAACCGCTTGATCAGCTTCATCTCTCCACCTCCCTCAAGGACTGCTGGGAGACCTAGCCCCCCGGCCGATGCTGATATCCCCCACTCTCGTCCTCCCCAACAAAAGGAGGATGATTGGAGGAACTATCGGAGGACCCCCCAACGGCCCACAAGCCGCCTCTCCGCCCTACAGAACCCACCGTACGTAGTGGGCGCAGGCGAAGCCGCCGAAGAGGTGGTTTCAACTAGCTTCCTCAAAGGGCAAGATGGGGCGTTCGCTCAGGAGCGGGTGAGGGTGACTCAAGAGGGCGCTCAGACGAGGTCGTCAACCCACAATTGGGCTCTGACTTTCTTCGAGCTCGCCGTTGTGATCCCAACCCTCACCCTCCTAACCGTAGGACTGGTCCGCGACGACGCCGCACCCATCGAAGAGGACTGGACCGCCCTCCTGATCTGGGTGGCGATCATCGCGCTCGTTGAACTGATCCCCGTTCCGACATGGCGAGGAACTGCCATTGGGATGGGGTTCCCCTTGCTGATGGTTGTGGCGTTCATCTATGACCCGGTAGCAGCAGCAGCAGCAGCCTTCTTGGCCGCCTCGGATCCGCGAGAACTCAAAGGTGAAGTTGGCCTTCTTCGAGCCCTCTTCAATCGGTGCCAGGTCGCGTTGGCGGTTTGCGCTGCGAGTGCGATCTTCCATGAGCTCGCCTCAATCCACTCTTCAAATCCCTTGCGACTGTTGGCGGCGGCCGGACTAGCGGCGGTTGCTGACTACCTCGTCAACTTCACCCTGGTCGCTCTGGCGGCGGGCATCCATTATCGGATGCATCCCATACGAGTAATCAGACAGCTCCGCGTGGGGAGACTCACCGAGTTTGTCATCAGTTATCTCGGGCTGGCCGTGTTTGGCCTGATTCTCGCAAAGGTCTATCTGGAGACGGCCTTCTACGCGGTGCCCGCTTTCGTAATCCCTCTGCTGCTCGCGAGGCAGATGTTCTTCCGCAGCAAGGCGCTCGAGGAGGCACACAAGGAGCTACAGGATCGCGAGCACGTGCTGCGCGCGTTGTCGAACCGGATGGCGGAGGAGCGACAGGACGAGCGGCAGCAGATCGCCGCCTACCTGCACGACGACCTGGCGCAGCTGCTCTTCCGGCTCTCGATCCAGGTGGACGTCGCGCGGCGGCATCTGGACAAGGGCAAGGTCGACGACACCGAGCGCGTGCTCACCGAGATCAAGGAGACGAAGAACAAGACGTCCGACCGGATCCGGGCGCTGATCCGAGACCTGCACCGGTCGCCTCTGGGGCGCGCCGGGTTGGGGGCGGCGCTGCACAGCTTCATCGCGGAGACGGGACGGGACTCCGAGGTGCAGTACCACACCGACATCGACGAGATCGACCTGCCCGCCCCGATCGCGCTGCTGATGTACCACATCGCCCGCGAGGCGGTCATGAACTCGCTCAAGCACGCGAAGGCGCACAACATGTGGGTCGTCGTCAAGGAGAACGGCGACGAGGTGGAGATGGTCCTGCGCGACGACGGGGTGGGGTTCGACGTCGACGCGCCGGAGCCCGAGGGGCACTTCGGCCTGACGATGATGCGTGAGCGCGCGTCGGTCGGCGGCGGGACCTACGAGGTCGCGAGCGAACCCGGCGAGGGCGCCACCATCACGGTTCGCTTCCCCACGTCCTGGCTGCAGGAGGACGGGGAGGGGGGGGCGGGCTCGGGATCGCACGTGCCGCTGCCCCCGCACCAGCCGCCGAGCCACGACGATGTTTCCCCTGGTTCCTCCTCGAAGCCCGAGGACTCCTCGACGGAGAAGGTACGCGCATAGCCCACACGACCAGCCACACCAGCCCGGCGTAGATGAAGACGTCACCGATGCTGATCACCTGGTGGATCGGCCCCGCCACGGGGATCACGTCGGCCAGGAACTTCAGCACGTCGAAGTCTTCCATCAGGTGGTGTTTGTAGGCGCCCTCGTCGACGAGGTACCGGATGACGTCGGCCTGGCCGGAGGCCCGGAGCGCGTCCTCGCTCACCGGCATGCCCCCGTTGGACACGATCACCGCCGCGTTGCACGCGACCCCGAGCAGGATCACCGGCATCCCCGGCAGCCGGACGTTGAGGACCCCGAAGGTCAGCAGCAGCGCGTACGAGAGCGCGAGCACGCCCGTGCGTGCGATGAGGTCGCTGCCGCCCCCGCCCTCGGGCAGCGGCAGGAACTGGATCCCGAGCCCCGCGAGGGCGAGCCACCACCACCGCAGGTGCAGCTGCTCGAGGTTGGTCAGCCGGCCGCCGAAGAGGTAGCCGAGGACGACGGCGAGCGCGAGGACGATGAGGTAGAGGCGCATGCGTGATCGCGGGTCTTGGGGACGGCCGATTCTGTCGCCTCCACCGGCGGGTGTCCAGCGAGGCCGTAGCATCCGGGCGTGGCGCGGATGGTGCCGTTCCCGATGCTGCCGACCGACAGCTCGGCCGAGCGGCGACTGTACGAGGCGTTCCTGGGGCAGCTCGACGACGTGTTCGTCGTGTACCACTCCGTCGACTGGGTGATCCTGCGGGACGGGCGCTCCGAGCAGGGCGAGGCCGACTTCGTGGTGGCGCACCCCGAGCTGGGGCTCCTCGTGCTCGAGGCGAAGGGCGGCTCGATCGCGTACGACCCGGCGACGCGCCGCTGGACCCAGACCGGGCACGGCGGTGCGCACCATCTGGACGAGGACCCATTCCACCAGGCCGAGGACGAGATGCGCTCGCTCGTACGGATTCTGGAGGCACAGCCGGGCTGGGAGCGATGGATGCCGAGCTACGGGTTCGGCGTCGCCTTCCCCGACGGGCGGTACGAGCGCGAAGCCCATCCGGGCGCGCCGGCCGAGATCGCGATCGACCACCACGATCTCCCGCGGCCGTCCGAACGCGTCCCCGAGGTGATGCGGCACTGGCTCCGGCCGGGCCGCGCGTTCGGCGCCGAGGGCATGGATGCCCTCGCGCTCGCGCTCGGCTACCGGGTCGAGATCCGGCTGCCGCTGCGGCTCCGGTTCGACGAGGAGGACAAGAAGATCGTCGAGCTCACCCGGGACCAGGCGTGGGTGCTCGCGTTCGTCACCAACCGCAAACGCGCCGCCGTCACCGGGGCGGCGGGGTCGGGCAAGACGCTCCTCGCGCTCCAGATCGCGACGCGGCTCGCCGCCAAGGGCCACCGGACGCTGCTGACCTGCTTCAACCGGCGCCTCGGCGACTACCTCCGCGAGGCTGCGGGCGACGTGCCCGGCCTGGACGTCGACCACTTCCACCAGCTCTGCGTGCGGGTGGCCGAGGAGGCGGGGCTGACCGTGCCGGAGGCCGACATCGAGCCGGGGTCGCGGCACTTCGAGCACGAGCTGCCGGAGCTCCTGGCCGAGGCCGCGGCCCTGCTCGGGCCCCGATACGACGCCGTCGTGGTCGACGAAGGACAGGACTTCCGCGAGTGGTGGTGGCCCGCGCTCCTGTCGCTCCACCGCGATCCGGACGAGGGGATGCTCTACGTCTTCGCCGACGACGAGCAGAACCTCTACGGGGGAGCGCTGCCGGTCCCCGAGGACCTGCGCGTCGGTCCGATCCCGCACAACCTGCGGAACACGCGGGAGATCGGGGAGTTTGTCTCCGTCTTCTATTCGGGCGAGCAGAAGCCCGTCGCGAAGGGCCCGCCCGGCCGTGCGGTGGAGATCATCGGCTACCGGGACGACGAGGACCTGTCGCGGCTCCTCGGCACCGTCCTCAGGAACCTCGTGGAGGAGGAGCACCTCCCGATGGAGGACATCGCGCTCCTGACACCGTCGGGCACGGGGAAGAGCCGCCTGCGCGCCCGGGGTGAGGCGGGGGGCTACCGGCTCTCCGAGACCGTCGAGCCCGGGACGATCCTCGCCACCAGCGTGCACGCGTTCAAGGGGCTCGAGCGTCCCGTCGTGATCCTCGCCGAGCTCGGCGACAAGCATCTGGAGGACCTGCGGCAATACCTCTACGTCGGCGGCTCGAGGGCCCGGAACCACCTGATCGTCCTCGCCACGGAGCCGGTCGCCCGGCAGCTGCGGCGGATGGCCGCCGTCTCGGCCCGCTAGGTCCGAGGGTGGGAGGCGGCGGCCTGCTGCTCGCTCCCCACACCCGAAGAGGCGAAAGTCGGGCGCCCACCGGTCTCAGCGCGCGATCGGCGATTGATCGACTCGATCTTGGGTAGTCAGGAGGTGATCGAGCGGAACGAGGGAGGGTGCATGCTTGCCATCGACTTCGAAGCCGGGCTCACCGAGGCGTGGGAGAGAATCGCGACGTTCGTCCCGAAGCTCCTCGGGTTCCTCGCGATCCTGATCATCGGCTACTTCGTCGCGAAGCTCTTCGCTCGCGTCGTGGATCGGCTGCTCGAGCGGATCGGATTCGATCGGTGGGTGGAGCGCGGGGCCCTCAAGACCGCACTCGAGCGGTCGAGGTTCGATGCCTCGGACATCCTGTCCGTTGTCGCCTTCTGGGCCGTGTTCTTGATCGCGCTGCAGCTCGCATTCGGCGTGTTCGGCCCCAACCCCGTGAGTGACCTGATCCAGGGGATCATCGCCTACCTGCCGAACCTGTTCGCCGCCGTGGTGATCCTCGTGATCGTGGCCGCGCTGGCGAAGGTCGTGACGGACCTGCTCACCGCTGCGCTGGGTTCGGTCTCGGGCGGGGACTGGATCGCGCGAGGCGCGGGGATCGCCATCCTCGTCGTCGGGATCTTCGCGGCGCTGAATCAGCTGGAGGTCGCGCCCGAGATCGTCAACGGGCTCTTCTACGCGCTGCTTGCCATCGTCGTTGGGACGGCGATCGTCGCGTTCGGCGGCGGCGGCATCCAAACCGCGCGTCGGTATTGGGAGCGCGCCAGCGTGAGCGTGGAGAGCAAGACCTCTCAGATCCGGCACGGAGCCGAATCGACGGAGACCACGCACCGGGCCGAGGACGTTGTGGGGATTCCCGACGTCGAGGAGGAGCGTCCGGGCAGGCCACCGATGTGACCTC
>JBOGVL010000002.1:0-31995 GCA_050692535.1 Actinomycetota bacterium
CCCCGAGACCGACAAAGTCTCCTCGGTCACCGCGGTGAGATCGGCGAGCGTCTTCTGGGTGCTCGTCGCCACCTCCCGCCGCGCGCGGCCGACCTTGACGGTCAGCCACAGGAAGAACGGCATCAGCGAGAGCGACAGCACGGTGAGCTGCCAGGAGAGGATGGCCATCGCGATCAGCGTGCTGATGATCACGACGACGTTGGACAGGATGTTGGAGGTCGTATCCGTCACGACGGTCTGCACGCCGCCGACGTCGTTGGCGAGCCGCGACTGGATCTCACCGGTCCGCGTCGTCGTGAAGAACCGCAGCGGCATGGACTGCAGGTGAGAGTAGAGGGTGTTGCGCAGGTCCTGCATGACCTGGAGGCCGACGAGGTTGGCGAGGTAGGTCTGGCCGATCCCGATGATCCCGGTCACGATCGGGATCGCGACCATCAGGCCGGCGTAGAGATAGAGGTTGCCGAGGTCGGGACACGGGCCGCCGGCACATACCCCGGCGGGGTTGCCGAACAGCGCGTTGTCGAACACCGCCTTGATCAGCAGCGGGTTCACGACGCCCAGGCCGGAGGAGACGACGATGGCGAGCGCGACCAGCGCGACCTTCGCCCGGTACGGCCGGAACGTGGCCACGACCCGCCGGATGGTGTGCCGGTCGAGGGGACGGTCGTCCTCGGACGGGACGCGGAACATCCGGCCGTGACCTCGCATGCCAGCCAGGATACGGCCGCCCTCCGATACGACATCCGTCGGGGCTAGGCTGTGCCGGTGGACGCCACGCTGCAGCTCACCCTCCTGGGGCGTGCCGCGCTTGCGGCCTTCCTCGGCCTGGCGATCGGCATCGAGCGCGAGTCACGAGGCAAGTCGGCGGGCGAGCGCACGTTCGCGCTCCTCGCGTTCGGGGCGGCCACCGCGACCGGCCTCGGATCGCTGGTCCTCGGAGGGGCCGCTGCGAGCCGGGTGGTCCAGGGCATCCTCGCCGGCGTCGGGTTCCTGGGAGCCGGCGTGATCTTCCGGCGCGGGAGGGGCGACGTGCGCGGTCTCACCACCGCCGCCGGGGCGTGGGCCGCGACCGGGATCGGCATCCTCTCGGGTGCGGGCGCCTACCTCGCCGCCGTGCTGGCGACCGCGCTCGTCATCCTGATCCTCGAGCTCGATCGCCTCCCGCTCCTCCGGCGGATCCACGACCAGGCGGCCCGGTCCGTACCGCCGCCGACCGACGCGGACTGACGCTGGCGATCCGGATGGCGCGTTCGAAGATCGCGTCGAGCATCTCCGGCGTGAGCCTCCCGGTGAAGGTGTTCTGCTGGCTCGGGTGGTAGCTGCCGATCTGGACGTACGAGCCGACCTCGGTCTCCGCACCGTGTCCGAACCGCGGCTTGGGTCGCCGGACGTGGCCGAGCGCCGCCAGGGCCCGCAGGCCTCCGTCCCACGCGAAGGAGCCGAGGGCCACGATCACGCTGAGCCGCTCCAGCGCGAGGATCTCGCGTCCAAGGAACGGGAGGCACCGGTCGCGCTCCTGCGGGGTCGGGCGGTTGTCGGGCGGCGCGCAGCGGTTGACGGCCGCGACGTACGCGGTCCTCAGCCGCAGCCCGTCGCCGCGCCGGACCGAGGTGGGGCGGTTCGCGAGGCCGGTGCGGAACAGCGATGCGGTCAGGAAGTCGCCGGAGCGATCGCCGGTGAAGATCCGGCCCGTTCGGTTCCCCCCGTGCGCCGCCGGCGCGAGGCCGAGGACGAGGACGCGCGCGTCGGGGTCGCCGAAGCCCGGCACGGGGCGGCCCCAATACTCCTGGTCGGCGAAGCGAGCGACCCGCTCGCGCGCTACCCGCTCCCGCCACTCGACCAGGCGCGGGCACGCGCGGCACTCGACGACCTCCGCCGTCACGAGCTCGAGCTGCCGCCGGCTCACGATAGGAGCGGGAACCGGTCGGCGCGCTCGCCGAGCGTCGCGCGCTCGGTGCCGAGCAGCCGGCGTCGGCCGGTGCCGGCCTCGATGAAGGTGACGTCGTCCCAGTCGAGCTCCGCCGGCAGGTCGTCCTCCAGAAGCCCGATCAGGATCGCGCGGACCACCTCCACCGACCCTGGCGTGATCCAGGGTTCGCGTCCGAGCGAGTCCGCAAGGTCGAGCCCGTGCACCGCGAGCTCGAGGACGCGGGTCTTCACGAACTCGTCGAGCCGCAGGGTCGGCCGGAACGTCCGGTAGGGGCGGTCCGGCGACATCTCGAGGGCGGCCGCCACGGCCTCGCGCCATCTCGCGTCGAACGCGCGCGCGAGCGCACGCCCGGTCGGATGCACGTCGGCGATCTCGACGGCCCGAGCGGCGATGGCGGGAGCGTCGCCCACCCGGTCGTACGAGCGCCAATAGGACACCGCGGTCGTATTCGGGCGCCCCGCCGGCTCGTCGCGATACTGAAGGATGCGGTCGACGTCGCGGTACAGGTGACCGAGGAGCGCCTTCACGTCCCACGGCGGACACCGCGTCGGCAACGAGAACGCGCCCTCGTCGAGCGCCAGGACCACGTCGGCTACCCGCTCGCACTCGCCGGTGAGCGCGTTGACGGGGCTCGGGTCCGTCCAGGGCACGGTCGAATGGTACGAGTGACCCGTGGCGCTAGCCGGGCACTCGCCGGAGCGCCCGGAAACGCTCGGCGGCCGCCGGGAAGGCGTCCAGCGGTGCGAGCAGGCCGCCGATCAGCCCGATCAGTCCCTCGAACCCGACGGGGTCGTCCGCCTCGGTCCGCGCCCGTTCGGCGCGTCGCAGGGCCTCGTCCAGGCCGTCGCTCGCCCGGCGCCAGGCCTCGTCCAGCTCGGGCGCTCGCCAGGCGTCCATCCCGCTCCGAACCCGGCGGAGCCCTTCCTCGAACTCCAGCAGCGAGTCGGCGAGGGGACGGCCCGGCGAACGCGTCCCCGGCACCGAATCGGTGAGCGCGGCCTTGGCCCGCTCGAGCGCCGGCACGAGCGCCTCGAACGCCCGCGCGCGTTCCTCCAGGTGCTCGGGGAGCCGCCGGCGCCGGAACACCCTCACGGACGCCGGGCGAGCACGGCGAGCGCCATCGCCGGATCGTTCGAGGCGATCGCGTCCACGCCGCGGTCGAGGAGCATGCCGAGTCGGTCCGGGTCGTCGACGGTCCACGTCCCGACGCGCAGACCCGCCGCGTGGACGTCGCCGACGAACGACGCCCCTTCGGGGATCAGTGACCCGGTGCCCGGAAGCACCATCTCGTGACCCGCCTCGACGGCATGGGCGAGGGCCTCCCGGGGCGGCACGTGCTCCGTGCTCAGGAGCCCCGTCGGCACACCGGGATCGATCGCCCGGGAGGCCCCGATCGACGCCGGGTTGAACGAGAGCACGAGCACGGGCCCGTCGAACGCGGTTCGCACCAGCTCTTCGTGGACCGCCTCCACGATCGCCTCGCCGCCCGTCTGGAAGCCAGGCTCCCCGGGCAGGTTCTTGATCTCGAGCGCGACCGCCGCCCGTCCCGTGACCAGATCGAGGACCTCGGCGAGGGTCGGCACGGCCTGGGGACCGTCCGCGTCGCCGGCGTTGAGCCCCGCGAGCTCGTCCCGCAGGAGCTCGTGGACGGCGCCGGTGCCGTCGGTCGTGCGGTCGACCGTCGCGTCGTGCATCACCACGGCGACGCCGTCGCGCGAGAGCCGAACGTCGAGCTCGACGATCCTCGCGCCGAGCCGCAGCGCCTCCTCGAACGACGCGAGCGTGTTCTCGGGACGCGACGACGACGCACCCCGATGCGCGACGATCACCGGGAAGTCGTCGTCGGTGAAACGATGGTCCCGCACCGCTCAGACGAGGCTCGCGGGGCAGAGGTGGTTGACGGGGCAGGCCTCACATCGCGGCCGCCGGGCGACGCAGAGCGCCCGGCCGTGGTCGATGAGCACGTACGTGAAGTCGAACCACCGTTCTCGGGGGATCCGCCGCATCAGGTCCTGCTCGATCTTGTCGGGGTCCGACTGCTCGCTGAACCCCAGCCGGTTCGCCAGACGCTTCACGTGCGTGTCGACCGCGATCCCCTCGACCTTCCCGTACGCGTTGCCCAACACGATGTTCGCGGTCTTCCGCGCCACGCCGCGAAGCGTGATCAGGTCCTCCATCGTGTCGGGGACCGTTCCCCCGTACACCTCGACGATGCGCTGGCATGCGGCACGGATCGACGTGGCCTTCTGGTTGAAGAAGCCGGTGGGCTTGATGTCGGCCTTGAGCTCCTCCTCCGGAACCTTCAGGTAGTCCTCTGCCGTGCGGTATTTCCGGAAGAGCGTCGCGGTGACCTCGTTGACCTTCTCGTCGGTGCACTGGGCCGACAGGATCGTCGCCACGAGCATCTCGAGCGGGTTCGAGAAGTTCAGGGCGACGCGCGCCTCCGGATAGGTCTCCGAGAGGATGCGGATGATCTCGGGCGCTCGCGCCTCGATGGGGTCGTCCTTCGACAGATCCCGCCGCGGCACGGTCAGACCCGTTCCGCCAACGGCAGCGGGAGCTCGAAGGCGTCGCCCTGCCGATGGGTCGCCCAGGCGCCGTCCAGCAGCACGTGGACGCCCTGCCGGCCGAGCACGCTCCACGATCGCCCGTCCCCGACCATGGCCGTCTCCTCGTCGAGGCCCACGAAGATCTGTCCCGGCCGGACCGAGCCGACGATGAACTCGCTCGCGCCCGGGACCCAGGTGTCGACGATGTCCCAGTGCGGACCGAACAACGTGCCCCGGACGAACCCGATGCCCGGCTTCCACATCCCGTCGAAGTCCCGGGTGTCGCTGTCGTAGGTCTCCTCGGTGAGGAACGCGACGCCGGCGCTGCACCCGGCGTAGGGCATCCCGTCGGATAGCGCGGCGGTCAGGGCCTCCCAGAACGGTGTCTCCCGGACGATGTCGGCGAGTCTCGCCGGGTTCCCGCCCGAGAAGAACACGAACGCGGCCTCGCCGATCCGCGCCACGACGTCGTCGCGGTACGCGTCCTCTCGCGTCCGCAGTGGCAGCACCTCGGCCAGGACCCCCAGCGCGGCGTAATGCTCCAGACCCTTGGCGCCCCACGCCGAGAAGGACGCCTCGCCCTCGTGGGCGGCGGCCGTCGGCGCGACGAGCACGACGCCGTCGGGCTTGGAGGATCGCTCGAGCAGCCAGCGGTCGACCGCCTCGGACCACGGGTCGAACTCGCCCGAGCCCAGGAGGGCCATCGAGATCCCGTTCACGCCGCCCCCCGGCCCAGCGCAGAGGGTCGCAGCTCCCCGTCGAGCCGGCGCCCGGTCTCCGCGGCGATGTCGAGGACGGCGTCGAGATCGTCCGCCTCCGTCCGGAAGTTCACGATGCACGCGCGCAGGACGAACCGTCCCCCGAGCACGGCGTTGGAGAACATCGCGCGGCCCTCCTGCTGCGCCTGCGTCAGGAGGCGCTCGTTGAGCAGGTCGAGGTACTCGTCCCGCCCGTCGGCCTGGGGCAGGTCCGGCGGCACGTAGCGGAAGCAGCAGATCGACAGGCCGACGGGACACACCAGCTCGAAGTCCGGCCGCTCCTCCGCGCGTGCACCCAGATACCGGGCGAGCGCCGCGTCGTGCGAGATCCTGCGGGCGTACGCGCCCCGGCCGTGCGCGAGGAGCGACAGCCACACCTTGAGGGCCCAGAAACCCCGCGAGAACTGCGGCCCCAGCTGCGTCCCGTCGATCCCCCGGCCCGTCCGCTCCTTGTCCTGGAACGTGTAGGACGCCGTCACGGAGAACGAGTCGGGCAGCACCTGCATGTCCCGGACCAGCACGCAGCCGCCGGCCAGCGGGGTGTACAGCCACTTGTGCGGGTCGAACGCGATCGAGTCGGCGCGCTCGATCCCCGCGAACAGGGGCCGAAGGTCGTCGGTGAAGGCGGCGGGCCCCCCGTACGCGGCGTCGACGTGGAACCAGAGCCCCTCGTCCGCGCAGACGTCCGCGAGCGCCTCGAGCGGATCCACGGCACCCGTCGCGACGGTCCCGGCCGAGCCGACCACGGCCACGGGACGCATCCCCTCCGCGCGGTCGCTCGCGATCGCCTCGCGCAGCGCGCCGACGCGGATCCGGTAGTCATCGTCCACCGGGACCCAGCGCACCGAGGCGGTTCCGAGCCCGAGCATGTCGGCGGCGCGCGAGGACACCACGTGCGTCTCCTCCGAGAGGTAGATCGCGAGCGGTGGCCCGGCGGCGACCCCCTCGCGCCGGACGTCCCACCCGGCCCGATGATCGCGGGCGGCCTTCAGCGCGACGAAGTTCGCCATGGCGCCACCCGAGACGACGAGCCCGCCGGCGTCGGGTGGGAGGCCGAACCAGGAGGCGAACGTCCGCGTCAGCTTCAGCTCGATCTCGGTCGCCGCCGGCGAGAGCATCCAGCCGCCGGCGTTCATGTTGAGCCCGGCAGCGAGGAGATCGGCGGCCGCCCCGGGCACCGTCCCGGCGCCCGACACGTAGGCCATGAACCGCGGATGCCCGGGGAACATCGAGTGCTCGAAGACGACGTCGCGCAGGTACGCGAACAGGTCGTCGTCAGCCATCGGTTCCTCGGGCACCTCGATCGCGACGGCCTCGCGCACCTCGCTCGCAGGCCGGCCGTGCGTGACCGGCAGGTCGCGGAGGCGGGTCAGGACCTCCTCGTAGAGGTCGGCGACGCGGTCGGTGAAGGCGCGGGCCCTCCCCGGTTCCCAGTCGAGGTCCGCGAAGGGCGCCGGCCGCTCCGTCACGCCCGCTCCTCGCCCAGCCGGAACGCCTCGAGCGACATCTCTCTCCACCACACCTCGTCCCCCACCGCCTCGAGGATGGCCGCGATCTGACTGACGTGCGCGTTGATCGCCTGCACCTTCGTCTCGAGGACGTCGGGTGGGAGCTCGTAGTGGATCGCGAGCTCCTCGCGCGGCACCACGTGCGGCGTCCCGGGCAGGAACACGTTGAACGGCTCCCAGACCGGCACGAACTCCTCGGCCCACTCGGGGGTCACGCACGCGTAGAGCACGCGGGCACCCGGCGTGCCGGCCTCGCGCACCGCGTCGGTCGCCCATCGGGAGACCGACTTGTGCGCCTCGTGGCCGGTCATCCCGTCGGGGCCGAACGTGAGGACGGTGTCGGGCCGCACGTCGGCGACGAGGTCGCGCACCCGCGCGTAGCCCTCCTCCGGCAGCCCGGTCTCCATGTCGATGTCGGGGAGGTCCAGCCAGTGGTGCTCCGTGACGCCGATGATCCCCAGGGATCGCTCGAGCTCGGCGGTCCGGACCTCGCCCATCGACTCGGGCGGCCAGCGCTCCTCGTCCATCGAGCCGCCCTCGCCCCGCGTCGCCGTGACGCAGACGACCCGTGAGCCGCCTCGAACGGCGCGGGCCATGAGCCCCGCCGAGAGATAGGTCTCGTCGTCGGGGTGAGCCCACACGCCGAGGATCGTCCCCAGGTCATCCATCGCGATCCCGAATCCTAGCCACCCCGCCCCCGGAACGAGGAACGGCCCCCGGAGGGGCCGTTCCTCGTGACCCGCGCGAGGGAGGGGGGAGCGCGGGCGCTGTCAGGCTCGTTCGGTGCGCAGGCGTTTGCCGCGGTGGTTGGGGAACACCACGTCGGCGTGCTGCCAGCACCGCTCGGCGGCGTTGTAGACGGAGAGCTTCGTCCGGCAGCCGGGGTGCGAGCAGATCCGGCCCTCCTCCTCGGGCTTGGAGGGTGGGGGGAGATGGCCGGGGCGCGTTCCCTTGGTCACGGGCAGACCTCCACGAGGGGTATTCGACGAAGGCCGCCGGGGGGTTCGCCGGCGTTTACGGGGCGGGCGGATGCGGCGGGGAGAACAGCACGCGCATGCGCTCGAGGAGCTCGGCCGGCACGTCGTTGCAGCCGCACTTTGCGCGGAGCATCTCCTTCATCCGCCGCTGGAACTCGGAGTGGCCGTTGCAAGGGGAGCACTCCCCCAGGTGCCGCTCGATCTCCACGCGCTCGACCCCGATCAGCTCCCCGTCGAGGTAGAGCTCGATCTGGCGAAGCACGTGCTCGCATTCACTCCCGGACAAGTCCACGCTCCCGCACCGTTTCCCACAACGCCTTCTGGAGGGCTTTCCTTCCCCGGTGCAACCGCGACATCACGGTGCCGATCGGGATGTCGAGGATCTCCGCGATCTCCTTGTAGCTGAATCCCTCCACGTCCGCCAGCAGGACCGCCATCCGGAAGTTCTCCGGCAGGTCCTCGAGCGCCCGCTGCACGTCCTCGTCGGGGATCTTCTCCAGCACCTCGCTCTCCGCCGACGCCTCGACCCCGGACTCGCCGAGCCGGTCGTACAGGTACCAGTCCTCGATGTCGTCGTCCTGGACGACGACCGGCTCGCGCTGCCGCTTGCGGTAGGCGTTGATGAACGTGTTCGTGAGGATCCGGTACATCCAGGCACGGACGTTGGTGCCCTCCTGGAACCCCGAGAACCCGCGGTAGGCGCGCAGGTAGGCCTCCTGGATCAGGTCCTCGGCGTCCTGGGGGTTCCTCGTGAGCCGCAGCGCGGCGCCGTAGAGGTTGGGCAGGAGCGGGAGGACGTCGCGTTCGAAGCGCGCCCGCAGCGCGGGGTCCTCGGGCGGCGCCGCCTGACTACGCGCCACCCGACACCTCGATCCGACTGGACGACAACCGGCACCGGCTCCTTCCTCCGACACGGCCGTCGGACCGGCGATTCCGGCCGACAGTATCCCAGCATCGACGCGGCGGCCGGGCCGAGCACGGGGAGTGGCATCCCCAAACTGTCGCTTGGCGAACGTGATGGGAAGATGGGAAAACCGATGGCCAACGACAACGAGCGACGCGGGCGGTGGCAGGGGTTCGACCTGGGAGGCGGCGGCGCCCCCGGTGAACCCCGGCGGATGCGCTCCTCGCCGCTGGTCTGGATCCTCGGGTTCCTCGTGGTGCTCGTCGTGTTCAACTACGTCGCCGCGCCCCGCCCGAACTCGATCGACTACTCCGAGTTCCTGAACCGCGTCGAGGACGGGCAGATCGTCGGCACCGTCGAGATCTCCCAAACGTCGGTCAGCGGGCGGTACGAGGACTCGACCGACGAGCCGACGGACTTCACCACGACGATCCCGCCGATCCTCCTGGGAACCGGCTCGCTCACCGACACCCTCGAAGCCAACGACGTCGGCTACACGGGCGTCACGCCGAGCCCCTTCCAGAGCTTCCTGATCGGCTGGGTCGTGCCGCTGCTGCTGTTCGGTCTGCTGTGGTTCTTCCTCGTCCGACGCATGAGCGGCGCTCAGGCCGGCGCCGCGCTCAACCTGGGACGCAACCGCGTCAAGATCTACGACCGCAAGGAGATGAAGACCACCTTCGCCGACGTCGCCGGGGTCGACGAGGCGAAGGAGGAGCTGAAGGAGATCGTCGAGTTCCTTCGGAACCCCAAGAAGTACCAGCGCCTCGGCGGTCGGATCCCCAAGGGCGTCCTCCTCTTGGGGCCCCCCGGTTGCGGCAAGACGCTGCTCGCCCGCGCCGTCGCCGGCGAGGCCAACGTCCCCTTCTTCTTCATGAGCGGATCCGAGTTCGTGGAGATGTTCGTCGGGCTCGGCGCGGCCCGGATGCGCGAGCTCTTCCAGCAGGCCAAGGAGAAGGCGCCGGCCCTGGTGTTCCTCGACGAGATCGACACGATCGGCAAGGGGAGAGCCGGGGCCCTCGGCGCGGGCTTCGGCGGGCACGACGAGCGCGAGCAGACGCTGAACCAGCTCCTGGTCGAGATGGACGGGTTCGACGCGAGCAAGGGTGTCATCATCATGGCGGCCACCAACCGGCCGGACGTCCTGGATCCAGCGCTGGTGCGCCCCGGGCGGTTCGACCGGCAGGTCGTGGTCGATCAACCGGACCTCAAGGGCCGCGAGGAGATCCTCCGGGTCCACGTGCGCGGCGTGGCGCTTGACCCGAGCGTCGAGCTTCGGATCCTGGCGGCCCGCACGCCGGGGTTCACCGGCGCCGACCTCGCCAACGTGGTGAACGAGGCCGCGCTCCTCGCGGCGAGGAAGGAGAAGAACTCGGTCACCATGATCGAGCTGGAGGAGGCGGTCGACCGCACGGTCGCCGGCCTGGAACGCAAGAGCCGCGTCATGTCGGAGAAGGACAAGGAGCGCGTCGCCATCCACGAGATGGGCCACGCGCTCGTCGCGCTCACGGCCGCGACGGCCGACCCGGTGCACCGCGTCTCGATCATCCCGCGCGGCGCGGCCGCGCTCGGCATGACGATGCAGCGGCCGATCGAGGACCGCTACCTGCTCACCGAGCCCGAGCTGCTCGACCGGCTCGCGGTGCTGCTCGGCGGCAGGACCGCCGAGGAGATCCTGTTCGACAACGTCATCTCGACGGGCGCCCAGAACGACCTCGAGCGCGCCACCGAGATCTCGCGTGCGATGGTGACCGAGTACGGGATGAGCCCGAAGATCGGTCCGCTGTCGTTCGGGCACAACGGGTTCCGCGGCGCCGAGGGCCGCCTGCTGTATCCGGGCGCAAGCCCCGAGCTCTCCGACGACCTCGCCGCGCTCGTCGACGAGGAGACCGCCCGGCTCGTGAACGAGGCGCACGATCGCGCCACGATCGTGCTGAAGGAGCACCGGACGTTCCTCGAGCAGATGTCGCGGATCCTCATCGTCACCGAGGTGATCGACGGGCCCGACCTGCACGCGTACTTCGACGGCACGAAGCCGATCCCGTCCGAGGAGGATCTCCGTCGGGACGTCAGCGGCAACGGCCGGGCCGTCGCATCCGGCGAGCCGGCGCCGACCGGACCCGACGTGGTGGTCCAGCCGCCCGCCCAGATCTAGCGGAGCGGCTCAGCCGTCCGCCGGCGGGCTCACGAGCAGGTCGAACCGGCCCCGGAACCGCTCGAGGAACCGGTTGTAGTTCCGCTTCGACAGCCGATCGCGATCCCCGGACGACGTCACGTTCCACATCCGGTGCTCGTGCCGCACGACCGGGAGGTCGACCACCACAGCGCGATAGCCGGCGTCCTTCACCCGGAAGCTCAGCTCGATGTCGGCCGTTCGGTACCAACGGAACCGCTCGTCGAACAGCCCGACCTCGCGGAGCACGTCGCGGCGGAACGCCATCAGGTAGCCCTCCACGGCGTCGACCTCTCGCCGTTCGCCCACCCCCGTGCTCTCGTGGAACTCGCGGAGATCGGTGGTGGAGATCCCGAACGGGCCGCACACGCCGACCGTCGGATCCTCCAGCGCCGCCTCGATCGGCCCGAGCACGTCGCCGGTGGGCTCGATCGAGCCGTCGAGCACCAGGACCACGCGGCCGCGCGACCGTCCAAGCCCCGCGTCGACGGCGGACGCCCATCCGGTTCCCGCCTCGAGCGCGACCAGCTCCACGCCCGCCCCGAACGTCGACGGATCGGCGCCGGTCACGTCAGCGACGACGTGCTGGACGGTCCGATCCCCCTCGTGCGCGCGGAAGGCCGCTCGGGCCCGCACGACGTCCTCGGGCCAGCCCTCGACGACCCAGTGGAGGCTGGCGTCGGCCGTCGGCGGATCGAGGAGGACGCTCTCGACGTCCTGCGGCCGCAGACGCCGGGCCGCGGTCGGCTCGATCGCCTCGAAGGTCGGCCCGCGGGGGCCGTCGGCGACGCGGAAGCCGCGCTCGGCGATCCGATCCCGGAGCTCGTCAGCGCGCGCGTACTCCTTCGCGTCGCGCGCCCGTTGACGCTCGTCGGCGAGCGCCCGGACCTCCTCGGGGACCTCGGTCACGTCCGAGGGCTCCGGTCGGTCCCGGTCCCCGCTACACCGGCTCCTTGGAGACCGAGCGGAGACGCCCCGCGACCGCCTCCAGCGTTTTCAGGGCGATCGACGGATGCTCCATGAGCAGGCCGCGGAAGACCCAGCCGGTGATCCCGACGAGGCGGAGCGGCGTGAGCGCGGTCACGGTCGCGGTTCGAGGGCCGCCGTCGAGGAGCGCGACCTCGCCGAAGAAGTCTCCCGGGCCGAGCCTGGCCTTGGTCTTCCCACCGATCGTCACGGAGCACTCGCCGTCGAGGATCAGGAACAGGCCGATCCCGCGCTCGCCCTCGCGCGCGACCACGGTCCCCTCGCGATGCGACACCTCCTTCGCGGCACGGCCGATGATCGCGAGCTCGCGCTTGGAGCAGCCGGAGAAGATCGGCACCTTCGCGAGCCTGGCGGTGACGTCGTGATGGGGCACCTGCGCGTTCCTCCTTCCGCCGGCGGTCGGGCCCGCTCGGCCGGGACCGTATCCTATCCAGCCGAGCCTCGGGGGCGCGACTCCGAAGGGGCTAGGATTGGCGGAGTGACCGAGCGACGGCGGATCGCCGCGATCGTCCTGCTGTTCCTCATCGGATTCGGCCTGGTGGGGCTGGCGAGCGCGGCCGACGCCACGTGGCCGCTGCTCCTCACGCCGTTCCCCTACGCCGCGATCGCGTGGATCGTCGTCCGAGCCGACGACGAGGCCGTCGAGCCCACCGTTTCCTGACGCGGACGATGGCGTCCGGCGCTCGGTAGCTTGAGTTCGGATGCGAACGATCGGACTCCTCGGCGTGCCGTCCAACTCGTCGGGAAGGATCGATGGGGTCGCGCGTGGCCCGACGGCGTTGCGGGAGGCAGGCCTCGTCGGGGCCATCCGGCAGCACGCGGACGTCCACGATCACGGGGACGTCGTGTTGTCCGGCCCGTCGCCGGAACGCGACGCGAAGACCCACATCATCGATCCGAAGGGCCTCGGCGTCCTCGTGGCTCGGGTCCGGGATGCGGTCGCGTCGATCCTGGACGACGGTCACCTCCCGCTGCTCGTCGGCGGCGATTGCCCCCTGGTGCTGGGTTGCCTCGCGGGCGCCACGGAGCGGGACCGGCTCGGCCTCCTGTTCGTCGATGGACACGAGGACGCCTACCTTCCCGAACAGTCGCCGACCGGCGAGGCGGCGGACATGGAGCTCGCCTTCGCGCTGGGAATGGCCGACGCGTCCTGGTCCCCGGAGCTCACCAGCCTGCTCCCGATCGTCGAACCGGCCGATGTGCGAATCCTCGGCGCCCGCGACGCCGAACTGCTGCGCGCCGAAGCGGTTCCATCGATGGGTGATCGGGTCGCGATCGTGGACGGCGACGGCCTCGCCACCGATCCCGCCGGCGCCACGGCGTCGGCGTGTGCCTCGCTTCCCGAGCCGTGGTGGTTCCACCTCGACCTCGATGTCCTGTCGACCGAGGCGCTCCCCGCCGTCGACTACCCGCAGCCCGGAGGCCTCGACTGGGAAGCGCTGGCGTCCGTCGCCACGACCGCGCTCGGCGCCGACCCTCGTGGATGGGACATCACCATCTACAACCCGGACCTGGATCCCGAGCGGATCCATGCGCGGCGGATCGTCCGGTTCATCGGTTCCGTCGTCGAGCAGGTGGTCGCTCGCGATCGCCGACGTCGCTGAGGGATCGACAGTCGCCGCTCCCAGCCGCAGAGGTCAGTAGGTCTCGGGATCCTTCCCGAACAGCTCCTTCAGTGGAAGACGCTCGGCATCGATATCGGCGGTGAACAGGAGGATTCTGGCCTCGTGCTGCTGGTCCCCCGGGAGGCGAAGGATCGCATCCTCGGCGCTGGTCTGCAGAGTGAGTTCGGGGTCGTCGTCGTAGACGGCGACGAACTTCTCCAGGAGCGAGCGTCGAGCCTCAGATCGTCGGGCTCGCCAGCGCATTTGGAATCAACGTATGACGCGGGGGGCGTCGGCATCAGTCGAGAAGTCCCTCATGGATCGATGGTGCAACCCTTCTCTCATTGAGCCGAAGGCTGATAGCGGATGCCTCAGGTCGGGGACGATGGGAACTTCGATCGGGTCGGCTGCGTCGGGGCAGCCTCAGCGTGCGCGGTGGCCATCGATGTCGTAGGGCGCGTTCACGGTCTCATCGGCACCCGGATTCGGACGCCAGCCGCCTCCGAAGGTCTCCCCATCCTCGCTCCACCTGCCGGTGAAGGTCGCGTCCAAGGGGCCGTAGGAGACCGTGATCTTCAGAGCGTCCTCCCCCATCTCCCACCGGTACGGGAGCGGCGTCGGCGCCAGGTTTGAGAAGACCGTCGAGGGGAACGTCTTCGTCTCCGGGTCGTAGCCGATCAGCTCCAGGCTCTCGATCTGCAGGCCGGCGAAGTCCAGTGAGATGCGCTGCTGCAGGAAGAAGCCTCCCGGCAGCCATTCGAAGGTAGCGCGCCCGGAGATGTTGTCGGCCTCCGAACCGATCATCCTGCCTTTCATGTCCCACGTGCCGACGAACCGATCCAGGCGATTCAGCGCCGGATCAGGCTTGGGCAGTCCTGGCTGCTGGTTCTCGAGCGGCATGACACACCTCCGATGACGAGCCGTTAGATGGAAGCGTACAGACGGCTCGCCGCCGAGGTCTTGAACAGAACGGTCGTCCTCATCGGTCTCGGCCGCGTGCTGACCAGCATGGATCACTTGGAGTAGGTCTGGTGTCCCGCGTGGATCGGTGATGAATGGAACCTCCTTCGAGGGCGCGGCACAGTTACGCCCGCTCGGGCAAGCACCGGTCCGAGGTGCGCGAAGGAGACCGAATGGTCGTGCAACCCCGCACATGTACACAGCCGGTCCGCCATGAACGCCCGGGGGGTGACAGCAGTCAATCTGACGCATTCCCGAGCGAGATGGGCCTGGTCAGCATAGCCAGCCCTGATTGCCAGCCGCGTGAGGTCGTCGTCATCAGCCCGGTAATGGATCAGCGCGAAGAACGCCTGGGACCTCAGCAGGCGGTGCAGGGTCTTGGGGCCGAAACCCTACGCGTTGAGGCATCGCCTTCGCAACTGGCGCGGCGATACGAACAAGTCCTGGCTCTGAGCCGTCACGCGCCGATGGCGCCATGGTCGCATGCGTCGCACCAACTCACGGACGATCGGATCGGGCGTCGGCGCATCGGCGCACCTTCCGATGATCTCTGCCTCCAACAGGGCGGCCGCAGCTTCCGGAGTGGTCGCTTCCATGAGTCTGTTGCCGATCGCCTCAGCGACCTGACCCCATACGTGCTCGAGCCCCTCGTTCCGGCCAGCGAGCTCGGACGCGGGAACGCCAAGGACCCTGTCGGCGGCTCCATGTCGAAGGAGGAGCCCCACGAAGGACGATCCAGGCTCAGCGATCTTCACTAACGGCTCCAGCGGATGTGCAATGAGTGGCATCGCGGAGCCGACCCGATAGACGATCTCGACCGATTCCGGGACATTCCTGCTCTCGTACGAGGGCGAGTCCGAGGCGACCTCATGGATGAAGACGGAGGAGACAAATTCTCGAAGAGCGGGATGTGGCAGTCGTTCCCGGAAGGTCTGCTCGGGAACGCGACCTTGCGAGACCCCGGCGATCACGTCGACTCTCACCGTCGCACGATGTCACGTCCTGCAACCTCCGCGAGCGTCGGTGATCCGGTCCGAGACGGACGAGCCGTGCTGGCCTGCGCGGATTTCCGCGATTCTCACCTCTGTTGCACGAAGGCGATCGGCGCAATCCCATAGTTCAACGCAGCGGTCGCGCCGCATGTAACGTCCACCGTCACGCCTGCAATCTCCACGAACACCGGGTCTTGACCACATAGCAGATCCCGGAGCTCCCGAGAAGCCAGCTCGACCTCCCCCAGTAGAAAGTTGCTAGAAGAGTCCCGCCGGGCCCCTCGCACCCAAGAGGCCGAACATGGCCCTTGACCTGCGGTTCTACTCGTCGCGGGGACGGGATTTGAACCCGTGACCTCTGGGTTATTAGGGCTCAGGACAAGCCCAGGACCAGCGGAAACGCTGGACGCCCCTGACACCGCTAGGCACGGTTGGGCATACCTGATGTTGTCCACGTTTGTCCACTTCCCGAGGCTTGACCGCGGCCCTGTCGTGGTTGCAGCGATCGGCGAGGACGGCACAATGGCGTCGACGCCTTGCTGCAGGACGAGCCCTTCCCTCGAGTACGTCTACCGACGCCGAGACGAACAAGCCGGCAGACGGAGAACATGATGGGCATGGAATCCCGACCGAATAGCCATTACACCAGGACCTGGTCTCCGTCAGGTGAGATCGAGTACGCCACGCTCGCCGATGGGACGCGCTTGCGATACGTGAAGGCCGGATCCGGCCCGGCGCTAGTCATGCTTCACACAGTTCGCACCCAGCTTGATCACTTCCAGCTCGTGATCCCGAAACTTGTCCACGCCTTCACGGTCTTCGCCATCGACATGCCCGGGATGGGGTGGTCTGACATCACACCGGGGGCGAGCTACGCCGAGCCGGCGCTCCGCCGTTCGATCGTCGAGTTCATCAAGACGCTAGATCTCGACGATGTCACGCTGGCAGGCGAGTCGATGGGCGCGACGGTATCGCTAACGGCCTCGGCCGAACTGGAGGACCGCGTGCGACGCATCCTCGCGTTCAACACGTACGACTACTCCGAAGGCGTCGGTCGAGCCAATCGCGTTGCCTCGATCTACATCGGCGGTGCACGCCTGTCGGCAATCGGTGCGTTGGTCACGTGGATGGAGAACAAGCCGACCCTCGGCGTCGTGTTGCGGGGCGGTTTGGTCGACGGGAGCAAGCTGCCGAATCACTACCTCGCAGAGCTGCGTCGGGTCGGCCGTCGTCGCGGCTACCCCGCGCGTGGCGCGCGAGGTCTACCGCAATGTGGACAGCATGATCGCCGCCCGAGCACTCTATGGTCGCGTCACCGCTCCCGTCACTTTGATCTACGGCGATCACGACTGGTCACGAATCCCCGAGCGTGACGCCAACCTGTCGCTGCTACGTGGCGCTCGATCGATCTCGCTTCCTCACACCGGACACTTCGCCGCTCTGGAGCAGCCCGCTCGCGTCGCTGAGATCCTCCTCGACAACCCCTCGGCCTGATCCCGGTTCTAACCGACTCATCGCAGCCGCCGTTCCCGTCAAGTGGGTGACCGGCTCGGTCACGCCACGCCTGTCTTCACGTGCTCCCCGGCATGCAGGCCGACGCCGCTCGCGTGTTCGAACGGCTCGTGGCGTCCTCTGCCGGCCGACCAGGTGCCGGAGAAGTCGGTTAGAAACCCGGGAGAAGCGCCGGAAGAAGACGGTCTGAATACGGTAGAAGCCCAGGCCCATCACTCCCCTGGCCTGGGCTTCTTCGTCGCGGGGACGGGATTTGAACCCGTGACCTCTGGGTTATGAGCCCAGCGAGCTACCGGACTGCTCCACCCCGCAGACCGATGATAGCCACCCTTCGCTCCGGTCGCCAAGCCCGCGGCTCAACCGACCGTGACGATCCCTCGCATCCCGTAGGCGTAGTGACCGGGAAGGTGGCACCCCAGCAGCACCTCGCCGGGCTCCGCGAACGTGTAGGTCGTGGTGGCCGTGGCCCCGGCCTCGACCGTCATCTCGCCGGGCCGCGGGGGGTGGTAGGCCTCCGTGCCGCGTTCGTGCGCGAGCTGGACGCCCTCGTCGCCGAGGAGGAACTCGTGGTCGATCGGATCGGTGTTCTCGACGACGAAGGTCACCGTCTGGCCCGGTTCGAAGTCGAACGCGGCGGGTTCGAAGCGCGAGTAGTGGATCCGCACGTGCACGACCCGATGGCCGCCTTGCCCCGCCGACGCCGGCACGCACGCGGCGAGGGCGACGGCCGCCAGCGCGACCGCCAACCCCCGCCGCAGCGGCGCAGAACGCACGCTCAGACCGCCGGCCGGCCGAAGCGTCGTCGCTCGAACGCTCCAACGGCCCCGAGAGTCACCAGCAGGGCCAGCGCCACCCACAGCGCGGGCATCCAGCGACTGCCCGAGTCGCCGCCCGAGGCCTCGGGCTCGAGCCCGGCCGCGACGGGCGAGGGCCGGCCCGCGCCGCTCGCGTCGACGGCCAGGTCGTAGATCAGGTCGCCCGCGCTCGCGTCGAGACGGAGGTAGGTCAGCCAGACGTCGTCGGTCGGCAGCCACTTCATGCCCTTGTCCGACCGGAGGTCGGCGATCAGGCTCCCCGAGGCGGGCTGGCTGGCCTCCAGCACGAGCCCCGGCTGCACGCCCCGCCCCTCGAGGAACGTGGCGCCGGCCGGCGAGACGGGCTCGGGGAGGAGCGCCGGCTCGCGATCGGTCAGGAGGTACACGTCGGCCTCGACGGGGGCCTCGGCCACGGCGCCGAGCCCGAGGATGCGGAGCGGGACCCACGGGTTCGACGTCGGAATCACGACGTGGACGGGCGTGCCGTCGCCCGCGCCCAGACCCTGCTCGGCGGCGCGGCTCGCGTCGAAACGCACGGCCATGAAGATCGGGCTGCGCTCGGCGTAGAAGTCGAGCACCTCGGGCGCGTCGGGCGGCAGGAAGAACCCGTGCTCGCGCGCCCAGTTGCCGACCGCCGTCCCCCCGCCCTCCAGCACGACGATGTCGAGGGCGTCGATCTTGGTCTTGAGGATCACGGTCGCGGAGTCCTCGGCGACCGCGGCGGCGCCGGCAAGCGCGAACCGTTCCAACTGCGGCTGGGTCTCCTGGACCAGCCGCTGGAGCGTCCAGTCGCCGCCCCGGATCACCTTCGTCGGGACGCCGGGCAACGGGATGATCGAGCCGAACTCGCCCTCGCCCCCGGCGAACTGAAACGACGTGACGTAGTGCTCGACGCCGTCGTGGTACGCGGCCAGGGTCGTCGTCCGCACGAGGGTGACGGTGCCGTTCGAGTTCACGAGCCCGCCGCACGCCAGCGCGGACCCGGTGAAGAGCAGGAGCGACGCGAACGTCGCGGTGACGACGAGGAGCGTTCGTCGGAGCATCGGATCCTCCTCCGCTCTCGACCCCGTTTCGTCGGGGGTCGTGATCCGCCTTCGACGTGGCGAGGGTGTCCGTGCGTTCCGCGGGGCCGGGATCCGATCCCGCGGCCGGAGATGCCGAGCGTCAGCCGGAGGGGCTCGGGCTTGGACTCTCGCTCGGGGAGGGCGTCGCCGCGGGTTCGGCGCCGAGCAGGTCGTTCGCCTGCTGGATCGCCGCCTCGGCCAGCTCGATCTCCGACTGGTAGGTGGCGAGGTCGCCGTCGGTGAGCGCCACGTCCGCCGCCGCGAAGTGCTCGGCCGCCTCCTGCAGCAGCGCGGCCACCTGCTCGTCGACCGTGCCCTCCGGCGGCGGCTCCTCGCCCCCGTCGGGCGGCGGGACGGCTTCGCCGAGCGAGTCCGAGAGCGCCTCGCCGAGGTTGTTGCCGAGCCCGATCTGGTCGCCGTTCACGACCACGACGCGCCTTAACTCGGGGATCGCGTTCGGCTGGTCGGACACGACGTAGACCGGCTGGACGTACAACAGCGAGTCCTCGAGGGGGATCACGAGGAAGTCGCCGAAGCGCACGCTCGAGCCGCCTTGCCCGAGCAGCGTTCGTTCGGCCGAGAACTGCGAGTCCTGGTTGATGCGCGCGAACACCTGGGTCGGGCCGTCGACGTTCAGGCCGGCGGGGAACTCGAAGCTGACGATGTCCCCGTACCCTTCACCGGGGTCGGACTTCGCGGCCATCCAGGCGACCATGTTCTGCCGCCCCTGCGGGGTGAAGGGAAGGATGAGGACGAACGACTCCTCTTCCTCGCCCGGCAGCCGCATGAGCACGTAGTAGGGCCGCATCGCGAACTGGGCGCCCTCCGCCCCGGTGACGGTCGGGTCGACCGGCAGCGCCCAGAAGTCCTGGTTGCCGTAGAACACCGTGGGGTCGGTGACGTGATAGTTCGTGTACCGGTCCGCCTGCACCTGGAACAGGCTCTCCGGGTAGCGGAAGTGCGCGAGCAGCTCCGGTGAGGCCTCCTCGAGGTCGGTGAAGAGGTTCGGGAACGCGGCGCGCCAGACCTGGATGATCGGGTCGGCGGGGTCGGCGACGAAGTACTCCATCGAGCCGCTGTACGCGTCCACGACGACCTTGACCGAGTTTCGGATGTAGTTCGCGCTGCCGGTGAGGCTGGGTGCCCCCTCCTGCGCCGGACCCGACGTCACGTCGCCGATGTCGACGGGCTCCGAGTACGGGTACTGGTCCGTGGTCGTGTACGCGTCCCAGATCCACACGAGCCGGCCCTCGACGACGGCGGCATAGGGGTCGGCATCGAACTGCAGGAACGGCGCCGCCTTCGGCACGCGCTCGGCGATGTCGCGGTAGAGCATGATACGGCTGTCCCCCTGCACGAGGTCGGAGATCAGCAGGTTCACGTCGCGGAACCGCCAGGCGAACAACGCCCGCTGGAACAGCCCGCCGATCGGGATCCCGCCCTCGCCGACGTAGGAGGGTGCGGGGACGAACCGTTGGTCGTCGGTGCTCGTTCCCTGGTAGTCGAGCTCCTCCGCGCCGGAGTTGACCACCACGAAGGACGAGTTGCCCGGGGCCCCTTCTCCGTAGTAGACGCGCTGGCCGTTGCCCTCCAGGACGGGCTGCCCCGTCGGGGGGATGTCGCGGAGCGTGAAGACGGGCTGACCTTCGCTTGTTGCCGTGTTCACCTGCGACGCCACGGCCCCGAACCCGTGGGTGTACACGAGGTGCGTGTTCTGCCACGTCTGACCGCCCTCGGGGATCTCGGCCTGGCTGACCTCTCGTGCGGAGAACATGACGACACGGCGCTCGCCGGTGAGGGTGTACCGATCGACATCGATGTCGTTGAACGCGTAGTACGACCGGAAGCGCTGCAGCGACGTGTAGTTGTCGTTCAGGATGTCCGGCCGCCACAGCCGGATGTTCGAGATCGTCGCGTCGTTGCTCTCGATGTCCGCCGACGTGACGACGCCGTCTCCCTGCGACACCGACGTGCTGTCGATCTGGTCGAGCCCGAACGCGTACTGCGTCGCCGCGATGTTGTACTCGATGTACTCCCGCTCCCGCTGGAGCTCCTGCGGCGCCACCCGGAAGCGCTGGACGAACGCCGGGTACGCGGCCCCGGCCATGATCGAGACGAGCGCGAGGAGGCCGACGGCGATCACCGGAAGCGCCCACCCGCGCAGTCGGATGTTGACCAGGAAGAGCACCGCGCACGCGATCGCGATGAAGATGAGGATCCGAAGCGCCGGCAGCTGGGCGTTGACGTCCGTGTACGACGCGCCGGACACGACGCCGCGCGACGAGTTGAGGAGGTCGAACTGCCCGAGGTAGTACCCCCACGCCTTCGTGAGCATGATGAGCCCGAGCAGCACGGAGAGGTGCGCCTTGACTTGCGGCGTGACCTTCTCGCCGATACCCGGAGCGTTGGGGCGGATCCCGCCCCAGAGGTAGTGGGCCAGCGCGGTGATCAGCAGGACGCCGACCAGGGCCGAGAACAGCCACCCCTGCACGAACCTCAGCCACGGCAGGGAGAAGACGTAGAACGCGGCATCCCGCTCGAAGATGGGCTCGACGGCGCCGAAGCTGACGCCCGAGGAGTTCCGCCAGAGCAGGAACGTCCGCCACTGCGACGTGACCCCGAACCCCACGAAGATCGCGATCACCGCGGCGAACAGCGGGAGGAGCCACCAGGCGTAGGGCTCGAACTGCATCCGGTACCGCTCGATGACCTCCTGGTCCGGGGTGAGCGGCCGGTAGCGCGGCGTGAGGCGACGGACGATCCACAGGTTCGCGTACAGGATCGCGAAGAAGGCCAGGCCGAACAGCAGCCCGAGGACGACCTTGGTGCGGAGCACGGTCCAGAACACCTCGGAGAACCGGACCTCGCGGAACCACAGGACGTCGACGAAGAACCCGGACAGCGCGGTGAACGCGACGACCAGACCGGCGAGGATCGCGACGACGATGATCAGCAGCCGGCGGCGGCCGGTACCTGCTGTTGGGATGCGTGTGACCATGCCCCTCACTCGGTCGGAAGCCGCGGCAAGCCTATCATCGGCCCTCGCGAACGCGGCTGCGCCGTCACGCGTTGCCCTGCAGCCATGCGAGCGCGTCCTCGAAGGTCGCCACCGGGACGAGCTCGACGCCGCGATCGCCGACCGAACGCGCCTCGGCGAGGTTGTCCCGCGGCAGGAAGAGGACGGTCGCGCCGGCATCGGACGCCGCGACGACCTTCTCGTCCGACGCGCCGATCGGCAGGACCGAACCGTCGACCGCGAGTTGCCCGGTGACGGCGATCGTCCGGCCGGCCGCGAGGTCACCCGGCGTGAGCAGGTCGTAGAGCCCGAGCGCCCAGGCGAGCCCCGCCGACGGCCCGCCGATCCCGCCGCTCGAGATGCGGATCTCGATGGGGAAGCTCTCGATCATCGACACGCCGACGAGCGGCCGCTCGCTGCCGCCGCACGGCTCGCGGAGGAGGCTCACGGTCTCGGGCCGGCCGTCGACGGTGACGTCGAAGGTGAGTCGCCGACCCGAAGGCGAGGCGCGGATCGCCCGCCGCGCGTCCTCGACGTCCAGGACCTGTTGACCGTCGATCGCCCGAACGAGGTCCCCGGGGAACAGCTCGCCGGCGGCCGCGCACCCCTCAACCACGCCCTCGATCAGGACGCCGGGGCCGTGATCCTCGGGGTACTCGGTCAGCTCCTCGAGGACGACGGACGCGGCGGCGATCTTGCTCTGGTCCATCTCCGAGACCGAACGGCGCTCCTCCTCCTCGGCGCTCTCGCCGGGGCGGAACAGGAAGTCGCGCCCGACCACGGATCGGTCGGGGTCGAGCCAGGCCTGGAGCATCCCGATCGGCGTGAGCTGTTCGTAGTGGATCGACGTGAGGACGAAGCGGCCCTCGGACTCGTACCGGGGTTCGCCGTCGAAGCGGATCAGCGGGCCCACGGGGCGCGCCGGTCCCGGGCCGATCGAGTAGTACGGGAGATAGATCGACCCCGCGAGGAGGACGACCGCCGCGAGCGGGACCAGAACCCAGGCACGGCGGAACCAACGCACGTCGCCGATAGTACGGGGGGGTGCTTGATCTCGAAGGAACCGGTCGCGGTAGGCTCGGGTCGTTCACGCGATGGGATACCTGATCGTCACCCTGCTGGCGTTGCTCGTGGGTGGTGCGGTGTACGCGGCCACCCTCCGAGCCGCGCGTGAGGGACCCGTCGCCGTCGGCTTCGAGGGGCCGGGGAGCGGCGCCGACGGTGAGCGCGAGGGCGGGGCCGAGCCGCCGGGAGCCGGGTACACGTATCTGCGGATCGCCACCCGCAGCCTGTCATGGCGAGACCGCGTGCAGGGGCTCGTGGGGCTGGTGATCCTCCTGTTCGTCGGCGCGGCGGCGCTCGCGTTCGGGATCTACCAGCTCGGGCACCTCGTGAACATCACCATCGAGAAGTTCCTCGAGAGCTGACGGCCGCGCCGCGGTCAGCGGCGTCGTGTGAGCTGGAACGAGCTGCGGTAGTCGTCGAGGTGTTCGAGCATCGCGCCCGCGCCCACCACGACGGTCTCGAGCGGGCGATCGGTCATGTGGACCGGCACCTCGCACTCCTGCGACAGCAGGAGGTCCAGGCCGCGGAGCAGTCCGCCGCCGCCCGTCAGGAACATGCCCGTCTCCAGGACGTCGTGGGTGAGCTCCGGTGGGGCCTCCGCGAGGGTCCGGCGCGCGGCGTCGACGATCCGCTCGACCGGGTCCGACATCGCGGTGCGGATCTCGTCCTCGTTGATGCGGAGCTCCTTCGGCGCGCCGGAGGCCAGCTCCCGGCCCGTCACCACGGCAACGCGGCCACGCTGGACGGGGAACGCCGAGCCGATCGCGATCTTGATCTCCTCGGCCGCCTTCTCGCCGATCGCGACCCCGTAGGCGGCGCGGATGTGGCTCTGGATCGCGGCGTCGAGATCGAACCCGCCGACCCGGATCGAGACGCCGGAGACCACGCCTCCCATCGAGACGACCGCCATCTCGGTCGTTCCGCCGCCGATGTCGACGATCAGGTTGCCGACGGGCTCCTGGATCGGGAGCCCCGCCCCGATCGCCGCCGCGAGCGGCTCCTCGACCAGGACCACGCCCCGCCCCCCCGCGAACCGGACCGCCTCGTCCACCGCCCGGCGCTCGACCTCCGAGCTCTCGCTCGCGATGCAGGCCAGCACGCGGGGCTTCGGGAAGCGCGAGACCCCGACCCGCCGCAGGATCACCTCGATCATCCGCTGCGTGATGTCGAACTCGGTCATCACGCCGTGGCGGAGCGGGCGGACGGCGACGACGCTCCCCGAGCGTCCGCCGATCATCTGCCAGGCCTCGTCGCCCATCGCCTCGACCTTGCCCGTCGTGGCGTTCATCGCGACGACGGTGGGCTGGTTGAAGACGATCCCGTCGCCCTGCCGGTAGACGAGGGTGTTGGCCGTTCCCAGATCGAACGCGAGGTCTCGCCCCACGTCAGCGCTCCGGCCGGACCGGGGTCACGAGCCCATCACCCAGCTCGACTCGCCCGAGACGAGGTGCTCCTTCTTCCAGATCGGCACGTCCTGCTTGAGTCGCTCGATCGCGTGGCGGGAGGCCTCGAAGGCGGCGGCGCGATGCTCGGCGCTCACGGCGATCGCGACGCTCACGTCGCCCACCCCGAGCACGCCGAATCGATGGAGGAGCGCGACCCTGCGGATCGGCCAGCCGGCGAACAGCTGCTCGCCGAGCTCCTCGAGCCGGCGGATCGCCAGCTCCTCCCACGCCTCGTAGGTGAGGCCGGTCACCCCGCCGGCGTCCGAGTGGTCCCGCACGGTTCCGAGGAACACGCAGGTACCCCCCGCCCCGGGATCGCCGACGAAGGCGACGGCCTCGTCGGCGCCGATCGGCTCGCCCGTGACACGTACCAGGAGGTCCGCCCGCATCGCGGCCCATCGTAGCGAGCCCTCGGCCGCACCGGCCCCTCGGCACGAACGCGGGGTCCGCGCCCGGAGCGGCGGCGGAACCATGACCCGGCCGTAGGATGGGTCCATGAGCCAGCCGGCCGACGAGAATCCGCTCGGCGCCCCGCTCGGAGACATCTGGAACGACGTGCCGTTGTTCCGCGAGATCCAACGGGTGCTGCTCTCCTCGAGCGGGCCCGTGAACTGGGAGCTCGCGCGGCAGGTGGGGGTCGCGGCCGCTTCCTGGAGCACCGCCGACCCGGCGCCGAGCGCCGAGGACCAGCGGGGGCTGGAAGAGGCCGTGCGCGTCGCCGAGCTCCAGGTGGCGGGCTTCACCGGGCTGGAGGTCCCCGGCGACATCCCCAGGGTCGAGGCGGTGCGCCGTTCGCAGTGGGTGCAACAGAACCTCGAGGGCCTCCGGACGGTCCTCGAGCCGGCGGCCGCCAAGATCGGGGAGGCCGTCGCGCGCGCGCAGTCGGATTCCGCGCCCGAGGCCGCGCAGGCGGCCGGGATGACGCAACTCCTCGGCCAGCTCTCCCCGCTGCTCCTCGGTGCGCAGGTCGGGAGCGTGCTGGGCGCGCTGGCCCGGCAGGTCCTCGGGCAGTACGACATCGCGATGCCGCGACCCGGTGGGGCCCGCGCGCTCCTGTTCGTCGTGCCGAACATCGCGGCGTTCGAGAGGGACTGGAGCCTCGACGCCACCGAGTTCCGGACGTGGGTCGCGATCCACGAGGTCACGCACCGCTTCGAGTTCGCCCGGCCGTGGGCGCTGACACGGTTCCGCGGTCTCCTCGACGACTACACGTCGACGCTTCGGCTGGACGTCGAGGGACTCCAGCGGCGGCTCGAGACCCTCGACCCGTCCAACCCGGAGGCGATGCAGGAGATGTTCGGGTCGGACGAAGGGCTGTTCGGCGCGGTCCTGGACGACGAGCAGCGGCTGAAGCTCGGACGCATCCAGGCGTTCATGAGCGCGGCCGAGGGGTACGGAGACCATGTGATGCACACGGTCGGCGCGAGGCTCCTGACCTCGTACGTGAGGATCAAGGAGGCGATGCGCCGCTACCGGGAGACCGAGCGCGTCGACCCCGTGCTCGAGCGGCTCCTCGGGATCGAAGTGAAGCGGGAGCAGTACCGCCTGGGACGCGCGTTCTGCGATCGGGTCGTGGAGCTTTCGGACGAGGCGATGTTGTCGCGGATGTGGGACGACGCCGAGTCGCTGCCCTCGCTCCCCGAGCTCGAGGAACCGCGCCTCTGGCTCGCGCGCATCGCGTGAGCGGCGGGGTTCCATCGGCCCCGGCGTCGCCGCGACCCGCCGTTCGGCGGTCGGCTATCCTTCCGCCCCGATGACCGTCGGCGAGCTGGTCTTCGCGAACGTGGTGGACGACCGAGTCTGGGCCGCGCAGGGCGAACGCGGACCCGCCGGGGTGTACCTGCTGGGCTCGCCGGGTCGAGCCCTTCCCTTCCGCATCTACCGCGCCTGGAAGGTCGGCACCGGGATGGTGTCCGAAGAGGTCCAGTTCTACGGGCCGTCCGGGCGTCTGGTCCACCGCTGGGGGCCGGAGGTCCGGCGGATGCTCGGCAGCATGGACCTCACCGTGGAGACCGACCGGGTGGAGGACGCGAGATTCGACGAGACCGGCGTCTTCCTCGCCTCGTTCGTCGTCGACGGCGAGATCGTCGGCGAGATCGAGGTCCCCGTCTTCGTTCAGACGCCGCCCGCCAAGCTGCCCAAGGAGGTCGAGGACGGCTTCCGCAAGTCGGACGTGATCTGGGTGGGCGTCGAGGTCAACGGGATCCGCAAGACGGTGCCGGCGTGGTTCGCCTACCGCAACGGCAAGGTGTACGTGCTCTCGCAGCGCGAGCCGGGCCCCGAGGAACAGACGATCCCGGGCCTGCGCGCCGCCTCGGACCTGGTCGTGGTCACCCGCCGCAAGGGTCGCGACACCTCGCTCGACGAGCTCCACGCGGCCGTCCGGTTGCTCCAGGGCCCCGAGTGGGAAGAGGCGGCGAAGGTCCTCGTCGACCGGCGTCGCAGCCGGGTCGGGCCTCCGGCCGACTCGCTGGGCCGCTGGCGCGGGAGCTGCGACATCGCGGAGCTCACCCCGCTCGTCGGCTAGGCCGGGACCCGCGCTCCGAGGTCCGCCGAGGGGGCCGGCGTCGACCCCCTCGGGTTCCCCTTCCTCGTCCTACGGCGTGACCACCGGGCAGGGCGTCGCGCCGCTGGTCGTGCACACGATGCGGCCCTGGATCGCCGGCGAGACCGGCGAGTTCGCGGTGACGTAGTCGGCGAGGACCTGATCCATGATGTCCCGCGTCGTGGCCCGAGAGATGACCACCGGGTAACCGTCGCCACCGTTGGCCATGAAGTCGTTCATCGCGATCGAGTAGGTCGAGGCCGCGGTGAGGTCGACCGCGGGACCGGTGCAGCTCCCGTCGGCCGCCTGTTCCACCGCCCCCGTGACGCGGCTCCCCGCGAGCAGCGAGATGTCGTACGTGAAGCAGAGCCCGGACACCTCAGGGAAGCGGCCGTTCACGGCCGGCATCGAGGAGACGCCGTTCTCGAGCATCGTCTTCAGCTCGGCGCCGTCGATCGTAAGGGTCACGACCACATTGCCGAACGGCAGCACCGCAAGGTTCTGTCCCCGGGTGATCGGGAACGGCGGCGGCGTGTACGCCGGGCAGAAGTCGCTGGGGTTGTCCGTCGTCGGACACGTGAGGTCGGCTCGCAGACCGCCGGAGTTGGTGATCGCGAAGTCCGTCCCGTAGGTGGTTCGCATCGCGTCCGTCGTGATGTTGCCGACCAGCGACTCGCACGTCCGGCCGGCCGAGTTGCCGCAGGCGTCCGCGCGCGGGATGAAGACGGTCGACTCGCCGATCACCGTGTTGAAGATCGGTGCGAGCTCGGCGTTGAGGGCGTCGATCTCCGCCTGGATCGTCGGGTCCGGCGGGACCCCGATCGTCCACGGCTTGTGGAAGTCGGCGGCCTTGTAGACGATCGTCCGGGTCGACGTGTCCCAGACGAGGCGCAGCCTCGTGAACCGGATACCCTTGCTGCGGTTCTCCGTGACCAGCGTGCCGTTGGGCCGCGTCGTGATCACCTGGAAGTCGGTGTGGTCACCGATGACCGCGTCGACCCCCGTGAGGCTGTCGGCCAAGTCGATCACCGGTCCGGTCGGTTCGGTGAGCGTCCCGGCCGTCGCGCCCTCGTGACCGATCGCGACGACGATCTGGACGCCCCGGGACCGCAGCCTGGCCGCCTCCGCGTTGACGGCGGCCGTGGAGTCGGTGACCACGAACGGGTCGAGGTTGCCCGGGAAGATGAGGGTCGTGAGGTCCTCGTTCGAGAAACCGACCACGCCGATCTTCAGGCCTCCCAGGCGGATCACGGTGGACGGGCTCCACTCGTCGGGCGTCCGGCCAGTCGCGGGGTTCACGATGTTCGACGAGACGTACGGGAAGTCGGCCAGCGGGATGATCTCCTCGCGCAGGTACTCCTGCCCGTAGTCGAAGTTGTGGTTCCCCAGCCCGTCGGCCGAGAAGCCCATGAGGTTCATGAGCTCGATCGTCGGTTTGTCGCCGAAGAAGTTCGAGATCGGAGGCGTCGCCCCGATCGAGTCGCCGGCGGCCACCGTGAACGATCCGTTCGGCGCCTCGTCCCGGTACAGGTCGAACCACGGCTTCAGGAACGCCGCCCCCCCGATCGTGAACGTCGGGTTGAGCGCCCCCGTGCCGGACACGTTGTCCGCGACCTCCGAGAGCGGGATGAGTTGACCGTGGTAATCGCTGATGTCCAAGATCGTGATCGTCCGGAACCGGCTCGGCTGGGGGAACAGCCGCGTGAGGATCGAGCCCCGGGCGTTCTGGGGCATCGGGATGTCCATGAGGAAGGCGATCGTCGGCGCGAGGTCCACCGCCCGGACGCCGGCAACCGGTCGCTGGTGCGCGATGCCCGGGCCGGAGGCCACGAACGTCGCGTGCATGTTGACGTTGTCCTCGAGGTCGACCAGGTCCGGCTCGTACCCGTGCTGGCCGAAGAACTGCGATGGCGCGATGGTGACGCCCGGCGTGGCCGCGTCGAACTGGTACGGCGGCCGAAGGATCACCACGACGTCGCCGCTCCGGCTCGGGTGCAGCGAGTCGCTGCCGTCCACGTCGCGGAGGTCCTCCTTGAGGAGGACCTGGCTCACCACCTGGGCGCCGGGGTTGGCCGGGTCCGTCAGCCCTTCGAACGCCGCGACGATCTGGTTCCGGACCGTGGTGTAGTCGGCCGCGGCGACGGTGCCTCCCGGATCGCGGCCGACCAGCGAGATGTAGATCTGCGCGGTGCCGCCCGCGTAGCAGGCCTTGGCCAACGTCGGCGCGCCGCCGACGCGGCAGTTCGACGTCTGCTCCGTCGCCTGCAGGCCGGCGTCGGTCAGGACCGTGCCGGCGTTCACCGCGAACCACTGCGGCGCGAACCCGTGGTCCGAGGACGCGAACACCGTCGTGTCGTCGCCCAACAGCTCGAGCCCGAGCCCCAGCGTGTTGTCGGCCTCGTGGTAGGCGGATTCGAGATACCCCTCCCGCTCGTCGATCCGATCGTCCGGGACGTCATCGTTGGTGACGTCGTCGAAGTAGGGGTTCGGGTTCCCGTCGATGTCGGTCGGCGTGACGAGCGCCATGAACTGGTGCTGGAACTCGTCGGTGATGGGGGTTCCGAGCATCAGCAGCTCGGGCGTCAATCCCAGTCCAGGGATCGAGCCGCCGCCGACCGTCGGGACCGGGTCCGAGCCGAGGATGTACCGGAGATAGGCGAAGTGCCCGTCGGCCCAGAAGAGCCCCTGCTCGACATAGGTGTCCTCGTCGACGATCCCCGCCTCCAGCGGCGCGAAGTCCGCGGCGGTGGCGCTGGCGAACTGCGAGTTCAGCGTCTCCTCGAACGCCAAGGATCCCGTGGCGCCGAGCGCGTTGTAGCTCGCGTTCGATCGCGCGATCGACGTGAAGTAGATCCGGAACTGCGACAGGTCGGGAGCGATGTCGATCGCCTTCAGGTAGAAGCCGGCGGACTGTCCCGCCCGAGCGCCGACGAGCGTCACCTTGACGTCCGCCCACTCGCCGGCCGCCAGGTCCGCAACCGCCTGGCTGCCGTCCAAGAAAGCTGTCGACGGGACGACGAGCACGTGGTCGTAGTTCGTCGTCGCGTCGTCGGTCGAGTCGTAGATGTACAGGTCGTAGAACCGGTCGACGTTGTCGGTCGCCGGGAACGCGGTGTTCGTGAGCTTCAGCTGCTCTTGCATGGCGGGGCTGAACGACGCCGGGACGTTCGTCCACGCTCCGGCCGCGTCGAGGTCCACCCGCTGGTACGACACGCCGAAGGCGTTCGCGCCGGCCGGCTGGTCGGGCAGGTCGTAGTTCAGCAGGACCCCGCGATTGGAGAAGAAGGTCCGGAAGTCCACGACCGGGCCCTGGAGCGCTGGCACGAGCGTTCGCGAGCCGACCCACTCCATCGAGACGACCTCTTTGCCGGCCCGCTCCGCGGCCTGCTGGATCGAGTCGGCCTGGAGCGTGCCCGTCGCCGCGAAGCTCGTACGGTTGTTGAAGTTGCCCTCACCGATCCGGTGGTATGTGTTGTTGGTCGACCCGTGCTCGCCGGGGTACGCACCCGTCGCGAGCGTGTACCAGCCGACGCCGGTGTTCGGCGGGAAGGCCTGCGTCAGCCCGTTGTCGCCGCGAACCCCCGTGGCCATGAGGTCCGCGAAGGTCGGCATCACACCGTCGGCGGCGTAGGACTCGACGAGGTCGGGCCGCATCCCGTCCGAGGCAAAGAAGATGACCTTCTCCGCCGTCGGGCGCACGGCGGCCGAGGCGCTGGGGTTGCGGGTCCCGGCGGGGATCGCCACCACGAACGCCGCCACGACCACGAGCACGAGCACGAGGGAGCGCGAGCGCGCAACCACGGATACCTCCTTCCCCAGGGCCCTCGGGGGGCCTCCCGATCACCGTTGGCGCAAAGCTGACCGGCCCATGCGGCCATCCGGCGACGGCCGCATGAACGCGGAGCGTAGCCTAGGCCAACCCTTTCCACGGAGCGAACCGGGGCAAACGCTACTCGGGGCGGTTCAGCGACCGACCCAGGGTGGCCGCCAGCCGCTCGAGGTCCTGGCCGAGGTCCAGCATCTGGTCCGGCGTGAGCGCCTGGGGTCCGTCGCAGAACGCACTCTCGGGCTCGGGGTGGACGTCGATCATCACCGCGTCGGCGCCGGCGGCGATCGCCGCGCGGGCCATGGGAGCGACCAGCTGGCGCTTGCCGACCGCGTGCGACGGATCGACGATGACCGGCAGGTGCGACTCGGCCTGCGCCACCGCCATCCCGGCGAGGTCGAGCGTGTTGCGGGTCGCGGGCTCGAACGTCCGGATCCCTCGCTCGCACAGGATGATCTCCGAGTTGCCGCGCTGGGCGACGTACTCGGCCGCCTGGAGCCACTCGTCGATCGTCATCGCGAGGCCGCGTTTCAACATCACGGGCTTCCTCGCCAGTCCGACCTCCTTCAGCAGCTCGAAGTTCTGGGCGTTCCGGGTCCCCACCCGGACGCAGTCGGCGACCTCGGCGACGTGCTGCACCTGCGAGACGTCGACGACCTCGACGACGATCGGCAGGCCCGTCTGCCGGCGGCACTCCTGCAGGATCTCCAGCCCGCGCTCGCCGAGCCCCTGGAAGGAGTACGGCGAGGTCCGGGGCTTGTAGACGTCGCCGCGGAGGATCGTCGCGCCGGCCGCCTTCGCGGCCTTGGTGGAGATGAGCGCCTGCTCGTCGCTTTCGACGGCGCACGGGCCGGCGATGATCGTGAACGTCCGCCGCCCGACCGGGGTCGGGCCCACGTTGACGGTGGTCGGCTCCGGATGCAGGTCGGCGGCGACCATCTTGTACGGCTTGCCGACGTGGATCACGTGGTCGACGCCCGACAACTGCTTCCAGTCGAAGGCCTGGAAGCTCTCGGTGTCGCCGACCAGCCCGATGATCGTGTGCACGGTTCCGCGCGAGACGAACGCCTCGCCGCCGGCGGCGCGCACGCGTTCGGCGACCGCCTCGATATCGGCCTCGGTGGCCTCCCGCTTCATCACCACGACCATGTGGCTCCCTCCGTTTCCGCCGATCCGGTGGGTCGCCCGGAGACGCAAAACCCCGGGCTCCGTGCCCGGGGTCGTCTGGTCCGTCGGCTCAGGCGACTACCCCGGGCAGCGCCCGAAGAAGAAGAACCGATACCCGAACCGCGCGTTCATCCGGCCGCCATGGTGCCAGCGAACGCGCGCGCTGGCAACCGGGTACGATCCGCGCGTGCCCGTCACGGT
>JBOGVL010000003.1:0-28174 GCA_050692535.1 Actinomycetota bacterium
GTCCGAGGACGTCCCGAGCACCTCAGGGATGGGCGGTTCTACCTGGCGAGCTCGACGCGAACCGGCATGTGCTTGATGCCGTTCACGAAGTTCGACCGCATGCGCTCGACCGGGCCCGCCGGTTGGATCGACTTCAGCCGCGGCAGCAGCTCTTGGAACAGCACCTTCGTCTCGAGCTTCGCCAGGTGCGCGCCCAGGCAGAAATGGGGTCCGCCCGGCCCGAACGTGACGTGCTCGTTGGGGCGGCGACCGACGTCGAATCGATAGGCGTCCGGGAACTGTTCCTCGTCCCGGTTGGCGCTGATGTACCACGTCACGACCTTGTCGCCCTCCCGGATCTTCTGCCCGCGAAGCTCCGTGTCGTGTGCCGCGGTCCTGCGGAAGTGCATGACCGGCGTCGCCCAGCGCAGGATCTCCTCGACGGCTCCGGGGATCAGCGAGGGTTCGTCCGTGAGTCGCCGCAACTGGTCGGGGTGCTCGAGCAATGCCGCCATCCCGTGGCTGATCGTGTGCCGCGTCGTCTCGTTGCCGGCGATCATCAGCAGGCCGAAGTAGTTGTCGAACTCTCGCTCGGTCAGGACCCCCTCTCGCTGGGCCAGGGTGAGCGCGGCGATCACATCGTCCTGCGGCTCGTCCAGCCGGAGGTCCCGCTGCCGGTGCGCGTACTCGAACATCTCCAGCGCGATCGGCGAGCGGAACGGGAGGTTCCGGTACTCCTCCGTGTCCACCCGGTCGACCACGGCGTGGGTGAACTCCGGGTCCTGGTTCCCGATCATCGCGTCGCCCCAGCGGATCAGCATGGGGGCGTCCTCCTGCGGGACCGTGAAGATCGCGCAGAGGAAGCGGATCGGGAGCTCCTTCGCGACCTCGAGGACGAAGTCGAACTCCTCACGCTCGAGCGCTCGGTCGAGGACGCTGCCCGCGACCTCCCGGATGAAGTCCTCGTACGCGCCGACGCCGCGGGCGGAGAAGCGCTTGTTGCAGATGTTCCGCAGCTCGCGGTGGCGCGGCGGATCGGTCTCGAGCATCGACCGGCGGATCCGGAGCTGGTCGTGGTCGAGCTCCTCGAGGGAGACCGCCCCGCGCTCCGAGGAGTACGTCTCCCAGTCCATGTGGACGGAGACCAGGTCATCGTAGCGCGTGACGGCCCAGAATCCGGCGTTGCCCGCGGGCTCGTCGTGCCAGACGACGGGGGCGCGACGTCGGAGCTCGTCGAACCACTCGAACGGGACCCGCTCGACGTAGTTGTCGGGGTTGACGAGGTCGATCCTCGACAGGTCGACCTCGGACGTGACCACGCTCACCGCGCGGCTCCTCTCAGGCGGGTGCCGCAGGTAGTTTGCTACCGAACGACCGCGGAGGCAACCGGTGGCGCCGCACCCCGGTGCCTCAGAAGAAGGGGAGGTAGTACTCGACCTCCCACGGCGTCACGTCGGTGGTCGAGGTGTCCTCCACCGCCTTCGCGTACCGCTCCCACTCAGCTCGTTTGAGCTTGGTGAAGGTCTCGACCAGCCACGGCCCGAGCGCCGCGCAGAGCTGCTCGTCCGCCTCGAGGGCGGCGAGCGCGGCCTCGAGCGTGGGCGGGACGCGCCGCTCGGTGTTGGGCGCCTCGCCGGGGACCTGCGCCGGGGGCGGGCTCATCTGATGCTCGACGCCGAACCGGGCGGCGTGCAGCACGGCGGCCGCCGCGAGGTACGGGTTCGCAGCCCCGTCGGACATGCGATGCTCCAAGCGGGTGCCCTCCCCGCGCGCCGGCGGGATCCGGACGGTGACGGTGCGGTCGTCGTAGCCCCAGTTCGCCCAGTAGCCGTTCAGCATGTCCGGTTGGAGCCGTTTGTACGCGTTCACGTGCGGCGCGGCGACCGCGGCGATCGCCTCGTGGTGGGCGAGAACCCCGGCGACGCACTCCTTGGCCATGGGGGCGAGCCCGTCGGGGGCGTTCGGGTCGTGGAACGCGTTCGAGCCGTCCTCGCGCCGGAACGAGAAGTTCAGATGCAATCCGGACCCGCCACGGTCGTTGAAGGGTCGCCCGAGGAACGTCGCGAGCTTCCCGTGCTTGACGGCGATCTCCTTCACGAGGAGCCGGAACAGGAAGCACTCGTCGGCCGCCGGGATGGCCTCCTTGTAGCGGACGTTCACCTCGTACGCAGAGGTGTCGAACTCCGAGCCCCAGCCCTCGACCGTCAAGCCGCACGCGAGCGCCGCCCTGACCATGTCGTCGACCGTCCCGCTCGGGTCGACGGCCATCCCCGTCCCGTAGACGCGGTGCGAGGGGAGGTCGACCGGCCTCCAGGCGCCATCCTCCGCCTTGTCGAGCAGGTAGAACTCGGACTCGAAGGCGAACATCGGCTCGAGCCCCATCGCCCGCCACGGCTCGATCGCCCGCAGGAGCACGTTGCGGGGGTCGATCTCGATGGGCCCGCCCCCGTGGTGCACGTCGGCGATCCCGACGATCGTGTCCTCCTCCCAGCCCGGGCGGAGGGTGTCGCGGTCGACGTAGGCCTCGATGTCCGGCAGCCCGACGTCGAACTGCAGCCGCGAGATGTCGAGGATCTCCTTGTCGGTCGTGAGTGGGTACACGCCGATGCAGAAGGCCGCCCGCCCGTCGTCGGCGACGTCTCCGAACAGGTACTTGCCGCGCTCGACGCCGAGCACGTCCGAGTACAGGAGCCGCAGCCGTTTGCCCTTGATGTCCATGTCTCTCCTCGAACGCGATTCGGGGCCGAACGGACGCGAGGATAAACCGTTCGGGCGCGGCCGGGGCGGGGTGGGCGCGGTACCGTGGCCGTCCCGTGGATCCCGACTTCCGGCTCGAGACCGACCGCCTGCGGCTTCGCGCGTACCGACGCGACGACGTCGACGAGCTCGCGCCGATGTTCGCCGATCCGGACCACATGCGCTGGTACCCGGCGCCGTTCACCCGAGAGGAGACCGAGCGGTGGGTGGAGCGTCAGCACGAGCGCTACCGCGACGACGGCTTCGGCCTGTGGGTGATCGAAGATCGACGGACGGGCGAGTTCCTCGGGACGGCGGGCCCGACGATCCAGTTCGTCGAGGACGTCCGGGAGGTCGAGCTCGGCTGGCACGTCCGGCCGGGCCACAAGGGCGAGGGGATCGCGCCGGAGGCCGGGGCGGCGGCCCGCGACTGGGCGTTCGCGAGCTTGGACGTCGCCCACCTGATCTCGCTCATCCGGCCCGAGAACCGCGCCTCGGCGCGCGTGGCGGAGAAGCTGGGGATGCGCGTTGATCGCGAGGTCGACCACCATCGGCTTCGCCACGCGGTCTATCGGATCGATCGACCGCCTCCGGCCTAGCCCCTCTTCGGCGGCCGGATCCCTCGGTACTCCCAGTCGCCGCCGAACGCCGTCGAGATCACCTCTTCGGACTCGCTCGGCTGGGCGCCCACGTCATCGCGGACGGGGACCTCGCCCTCGACGATCGAGTTGCGAAGGGAGCCCAGGCCCTCGACCTCGACCTCGACGACGTCGCCGGGCTCGACCGGCCGAGAGTTGGCCGGCGTGCCGGACAGGATGACGTCGCCCGGGACCAGGGTGATCGTCCGCGCGAGGTCCGCCACGAGGTAGTGCATGTCCCAGATCATCTCGTCGGTCGAGCCGTCCTGCCGCACCTCGCCGTTCACGAGCGTCCGGATCCGCTTGCCGCGGAAGTCCCAGTCGTCCACGAGCCCGGGGCCGAGCGGGCAGAGCGTGTCCGAGCCCTTCACCCGGAGCATCGACCCGGCGTCCGTGTCCCGGAAGTCGTGGAGGCCGAAGTCGTTCGCGACCGTATAGCCGGCGATGTACCGGCCCGCCTCCTCCGGCGCGACGTGCCGGCACTCGCGGCCCATGACGATCGCGATCTCGCCCTCGTAGTTGAGGTACCGACACCGGGGGGGCCGGACGACCTCGCCCCCGTGGGCGTTCAGCGAGCTCACCGGCTTGTGGAAGTACGTCGGAGCCGGCGGCATCGAGGCCTGGAACTCCTTCACCCGGCTCTCGTAGCTCAAGTGGATGCAGACGATCTTGCTCGGCTCGCACGGGGGCAGGTGCGCCGCGGACCCGACCGGCACACGCCGGCCGTCCCGGGTAACCAGCTCATCGCCCTCCCGGGTGACCGCGGTCGGCACGCCGTCGAGCAGGACCCGTCTCGTCTCCATCGGCCGTCTCCTCCCTGCGGACGCCGTTTCTCCGGAGAAGCGGCGTCCGGGCCTACCGCTTCGCTGCTCGAGGACGGCGGGTCGTTCGGGACCGAAGGGTAGTATGCAGCCCGTGCCGGAGTTGAAGGGGTTCGTCCCGCCGCTCACCCCCGAGGGCCGCTCCTCGGTGGTGCCGGGGCCGCCGTGGCACTACTCCGGCGACCTGCTGACGATCGAGTACCGAGCCGCCGCGGGGGCCGTCGCCAAGTGGCTCCCCGATCCCCTGGAGCCGGTCGACGAGGATCCCGACGCCGTGGCGGTGGTCTTCGCGGATTGGCAGTCCTGCTCGGACTCTTTCGAGGAGCTCCTGGATCCCGTCCGTTCGCAGTACAAGGAGGCGTTCGTGGTCGTTCGGTGCGCGTACCGGGGCGAACGCTATTCGCGATGCGTGCTGATCTGGGTCGACAAGGACTTCGCGATGGTCCGCGGCTGGCACCAGGGGTATCCGAAGAAGCTCGGTTCGATCTGGATGACGCGGCCCGTGTCCCAGGGTCGGGCGGGTCCACGGCTCGAGCCCGGGGGGCGGTTCGGGGCGAGCGTGGCCGTGCACGACCGCCGGGTCATCGACGCGCGGTTCACGATCTCGGGCCCGTCCGAGACGAACGGCTTCGTGAACGCCCTACCGATGCTGCACTCGCGGTACTTCCCGAGCATCGAGGAGGGGAGTCCGCCTTCGATGGACGAGCTCGTCACGATGAAGAGCTACGACTGGGAGGCCTCGCAGGCCTGGACGGGAGAGGCCGAGCTCGTCTTCGGTCCGTCTCCGGTCGAGGAGCTCGAGTCGCTCGCGCCCGTCGAGACGATCGCCGGCTACTGGCGTACGGTCGGCGTCACCTGGGGCATCGGCACCCGGCTCATCTGAGCGCCGGATGACCGCCGTCCGCCGGATCGACACCCTCACCGCGCGCCGTCTCGCGGTCGCGAAGCAGCGCCTGTCCGGCGCAGCCCCGCGCTCCTCACCGGTGAAGGTGCTCGACGTCGTCCGGTCGATCCGGTGCGTCCAGCTCGACCCGATCTCGGTCGTGGCGCGGAGCCCGCTGTTGGTCCTTCGGAGCCGCCTCCGCGGATTCGAACCGGCGCACCTGGACCGGCTGCTGTGGCACGACCGGTCGCTGTTCGAGTACTGGGCCCACGCCGCGTCGATCGTCCTCACCGAGGACTATCCGATCCACCACTACCGGATGCGGAACTTCCCGACGCCCGGCGGATGGGGCGCGCGGTTCGGCGACTGGGTGGAGCGCAACGACGCGCTCCGTCGCTCGATCCTGCGCGACCTCCGGCGTCGCGGGCCCCTCCGGCTCCGCGACCTCGCCGACCACGCGGTCTCCGAGAGCTGGGTGTCGACGGGGTGGACCCGAGACCGCAACGCCGACCAGATGCTCCGCTACCTGTGGATCCGTGGCACCGTCATGGTCGCCGAACGACGCGGCCTCGAGAAGTGGTGGGACCTGGCGGAGCGCATCCTTCCGGCCGAGGCTCGCCGCGAGCGCATCCGGGACGCGGAGGTGACGCGGCGGGCGGCGGAGCTCTCGCTGCAGGCCCTCGGGGTCGCGACGCCCGCGCACATCCGCTCGCACTTCACGATCGATCGTTACCCCGAGCTGCCGGGCGCGCTCGAGCGCCTCGAACGGCGGGGGCGCATCTCGCGCGTGGAGGTGGCCGCCGATGGCGACCGTCTTCCCGGTGTCTGGTACGTGCACGCCGAGGACCTCGCCGAGCTCGACCGGCTCGCGCGCGGATCCCGCGGGTCGCGAACGACGCTCCTGTCTCCCTTCGACAACCTGATCCACGACCGCAAGCGCGCGCACGAGCTGTTCGGCCTCGACTACCGGATGGAGATCTACGTGCCCAAGGCGAAGCGACGGTTCGGCTACTATGCGATGCCGGTGCTCCACGAGGACCGATTCGTCGCGCGGGTCGACCCAGCCGCCGATCGCGAGCGGGGGCGATTGGTCATCAACGCCGTGCACACCGAACCCGGCGTCCGGCCGACCCGCGAGCTCGGGCTCGCGGTGGCCGGCGCGATCCACGACCTGGCGGAATGGACCGGCGCGTCCCGGATCGACGTCGAGGGATCCGCGCCCGACACCTGGCGTCGCGCGATCTCCTGAGCACGTCCGGCCGGTCTCGTCCCATGCGATAGCCTGCCGTCCCATGCGCCTGGTCCGCTTTCGCTTCGGCGACCGCATCGCGACCGGCGCCGCCGACTTCGAGTCCGATACGATCCGCGCCCTGCGGGGCACGTACTTCGAGGACCCGATCCCGACGGGCGACGAGATCCCGTTCGATGACGTACGGCTGCTCGCGCCCGTCCTTCCGTCCAAGCTCGTCTGCGTCGGCAAGAACTACGCGGCGCACGCGGCGGAGTTCGGGATGGAGGTTCCCGAGGAGCCGTTGCTGTTCCTCAAGCCCTCGACCGCCGTGATCGGTCCGCACGATCCGATCCGCCTCCTCCCGATCAGCCGCCGGGTGGACTACGAGGGAGAGCTCGCGGTCGTGATCGGGCGCCCGGCGCGGGGCGTCCCGGCCGAGGAGGCGTTCCGCGTGATCCTCGGCTACACGTGCGCGAACGACGTCACGCTCCGCGACCTGCAGAAGACCGACGAGCAGTGGGCGCGGGCGAAGGGCTTCGATGGATCCTGCCCCCTCGGGCCCTGGATCGAGACCGACCTGGACCCCACCGACGTCCGGGTCGAGACCCGGCTGAACGGTGAGATCCGCCAGGCGGCCCAGACGAGCGACATGGCATTCGGGGTCGCGACGCTGATCGAGTACATCACGTCGTTCATGACGCTGCTCCCCGGCGACGTGATCCTCACGGGAACGCCCGAAGGTGTCGGCAAGCTCGCCGCGGGCGACTTGGTCGAGGTCGAGGTCGACGGCGTCGGGACGCTGAGCAACCCGGTGGTGCCGGGGTGAGCGTCCGCTGCCGGTTCGCGCCGGCGCCGTCCGGCTCGCTGCACGTCGGGAACGCGAGGACCGGGCTCTTCTCGTGGGCCTTCGCGCGACACCACGGCGGGACGTTCATCCTCCGGATCGAGGACACGGACGCGAGCCGCGTGACCGAGGAGGCCTTCCAAGGCGTGATGGATTCGCTCCGCTGGCTGGGGATCGACTGGGACGAGGGCCCCGATGTGGGCGGGCCGTTCGCGCCCTACCGCCAGTCGCAGCGGATGGAGACCTATCGCGAGACGGCCGAGCGGCTGCTCGCGCAGGGCGATGCCTACCCCTGCTACTGCACCGAGGCCGAGCTCGAGGAGCGGCGGAAGGCCGCGCTCGCGCGGGGCGAGCCGCCGGGCAACGACCGGTGCCGGGACCTCACCGAGGCCGAGCGGGCGGCGTTCGATGCGGAGGGGCGGCCCCACGCCATCCGGTTCCGGATGCCCGAGCGCGAGTGGATCACCGACGACCTCGTGAAGGGCGAGGTGCGATGGGCGCCCGGCCACCTGAAGGACTTCGCGCTCATGCGCTCGGACGGCTCGCCGGTGTTCCTGCTGGCGGTGGCCGTGGACGACCTGCTCATGGGCGTCACGCACGTGATCCGCGGCGACGACCTGCTCGACAGCGCCCCGCGCAACGCGGCGGTGATCGAGGCGCTCGGCGGGACGCCGCCTGCCTACGCCCACGTGCCGCAGGTGAACGGCGCCGACGGCAAGCCGCTGTCCAAGCGCCACGGCTCGACGAGCGTCGAGGCCTTCCGCGAGCAGGGGATCCTGCCGGAGGCGCTCCTGAACCACCTCGCGCTCCTGGGCTGGTCGAAGGACGCCGAGACGACGTTCGTATCGAAGGACGAGCTGGTCGAGGCGTTCACGCTGGAACGCGTGTCCAAGAACCCGGCGCGCTTCGACGTCGAGAAGCTCGAGTGGATGAACAACCACTACATCCAGCAGCTCGACGACGACGACCTCGCGGCGCGCTGCCTGCACTCCCTGTCGGTCGCCGGTCTCTCGCCGGAGCCGGGACTGCTCCGCCGCGCGATGCCCCTCATCAAGGAGCGCATCAAATACCTGACCCAATCCGTCGAGCTCCTGCGGTTTCTGTTCTCCGACGACGTCGAGCCCGACGAGAAGGCTGCGGCCGAGATCGCCGGGGCGCCCGCCGGCTATCTGGCGTCGGTCGCCGAGGGCCTCGCCGGCGTCGAGCCGTGGACGGCCGAGGCGATCATGGCTCGCCTGGATGCGGCGGCGGCGGCGGCTGGGCTCAACCGCCGGAAGGGGTTCGCGCCCGTGCGCGCGGCGACCACGGGCTCCACGATCTCGCCCCCCTTGCCCGAGTCGCTCGAGCTCCTCGGGCGCGAGCGAACGATCGAGCGGCTGCGCCGCGTCGCGTGAAACGGCTGCTCATCCTCGCGCTCGCGCTGGCCCTGCTGGTCCCCGAGACCCCGGCCGGCGCCGGCGAACAGCCGGATCCCGGCGACGTTCGGCCCGAGATCAGGTGGAAGAAGATCCCCTTCGGCGCCCGGCGCAAGCGCCAGATGGCCGCGTACTCCGACCGCCACTACGGCGAGCGCGCGTGGGAGCTGGCCGGCCCGCAGGTGGTCGTGGAGCACTACACGGCCGGGACGTCCTTCGAGTCGGCATGGAACCACTTCGCCGCGAACGGGTCGCACCTCGGGGAGAAGCCCGGCGTCTGTGCCCACTTCCTGATCGACACCGACGGGTCGATCACTCAGCTCGTCAACCTCGGGATCCGGTGCCGTCACGCGATCGGCATGAACTGGACGGCGATCGGGATCGAGCACGTCGGGACGAACGCGGGCGACATCCTTCGGAACGCCGCGATGATGCGTGCGTCGCTTCGCCTCACCGCGTGGCTGATGCTCCGATACGGGATCAACGTCGGCAACGTGATCGGACACGCGGAGATCCTGCGGAGCCCCTACCACGAGGAGCTCTACGAGGACTGGCGCTGCTCGACCCACGCCGACTGGAACGGCGCCGAGATGCGCACGTACCGGAGGCGGCTGAAGCGCACGGGCGAGCGCCTCGGCGTGCCGATCGGCGCCGGGCCGCAGTGGGTCGACTCCGGCTGCTGATCGCCCGCGTGACCGGCGCGGAACGTGAGCCGCGCGCTCCGGATCAGGCGCCGCGTCGCTTCGGGGAGAGTGCTCGGCCGATGACGCCGATGAGCACCGCCAGCAGCACGGGGAACAGCGCAACCGACACGACGAGGAGCGTGGGCAGGATGGCTTCGTTGGCCGTCTGCGAGGAGAAGCCCGTGCCCTTCACCAGTGCGTAGACGTTGGCCACGACGTAGAACACGACCGGGATCAGGAAGGGGAGCATCACCAGGACGATGAAGGTGGCCAGCCCGATCCCGAGCGCGACGACTTTGGAGCCCGCCTCCCGCGCTCCGCGCTCGATCGTCGTCTCGCCGCGATCCACGCCCGCATTCTACGTCGCGCCGCTCACGTCGCGGTGGCCCGACGTAGCTCGATCGACCCATCGGTGAGCCGCACGTCGAACACGGGCTCCGGCTCGCCGGCCGGGGATCGCAGGACCCGTCCGGTCTGCAGGTCGAAGGTGCTCCCGTGGGCCGGACACGTGACCGAGGCGAGGGAGCCGGCGAACGTCACCCGTCCAGTGCTCAGCGGCGCGCCCTGATGCGTGCACCGGTTGCCGATCGCGAAGAGCCGGTCCCCGTCGCGGACGAGGAGGACGTCGTCGCCGTCCACGGAGACTCGCGCCGGCCGGCGGTCGCGGAGCAAGTCGAGCGGGAGCGCGGTGACCCACCCCTCGTCGGCAGGCGATCCCATCAGCGACGCGGCCTCAGGGTGCCGTCCGGCTTCGCGCCAGGAAGGTGCCCTGCCCTTCCTTGCCGTGGAACTCGCCGTTCTCGACGAGGACGGCGCCGCGCTGCAGGACGACCTCCGGCAGTCCCTTCACGGCCATGCCCTCGAAGCACGAGTAGTCGACGTTCATGTGATGGGACTCGGCCGAGATCGTCCGCTCATGATTGGGGTCGAACACCACGATGTCGGCGTCCGAGCCCGGCGCGATCGTCCCCTTGCGCGGATACAGCCCGAACATCCTCGCCGGAGCCGTCGCGATCAGCTGCACGAAGCGGTTGAGGCCGATCCGGCCCGCGTGCACGCCCTGGAAGATCAGCGTGTAGCGGTCCTCCACGCTCGGCAAGCCGTTGGGGATCTTCGAGAAGTCGTCCTTGCCGAGGTCCTTCTGCCCGACGTAGTTGAACGGCGCGTGGTCTGTGGCCACGAGCTGCAGGTCGCCTTGCCGCAGCCCCGACCACAACTCCTCCTGGTGGTCTTTCGGCCTGAGCGGCGGCGAGCAGACGAACTTGGCCCCCTCGAACCCGGGGCGCGCCATGTCGTCCTGCGACAGGTAGAGGTACTGCGGGCAGGTCTCGGCAAACGCCGGGAGGCCGCGGTCGCGTGCCTCGCGGATCGCGTTGAGCGCGTCGCGAGACGACAGGTGCACGATGTAGGCGGGGGTGCCGGCGAGCTCGGCGAGTTTGAACACGCGGTGGACCGCCTCGCCCTCCATCGCGGCCGGCCGCGTCAGCCCGTGGTTCACGGGGTCGGTCTTCCCGTGCGCCAGGTACTGCCGGACGAGCACGTCGATCGGGCCGCCGTTCTCGGCGTGCATCATGATCAGCGCCCCGCTGTCGGCGGCTCGCTGCATCGCGGTGAAGATCGACGCGTCGTCGAGCATGAACACGCCCGGATAGGCCATGAAGAGCTTGAACGAGGTGACGCCCTCGCCCACGAGGTCGTCCATCTCCTTCAGGACCTGCTCGTTGACCTCCTTCACGATCATGTGGAACCCGTGGTCGATGCACGCCTTCTGGGCCTTCTCGTGCCAGAGGTCCAGTCCCTTCCGGAGTCCTTCGCCCGTGCCCTGGAGCGCGAAGTCCACGACGGTCGTGGTGCCGCCGAACGCGGCGGCCCGCGTGCCGGTCCCGAAGTCGTCCGAGCAGAACGACCCGCCGAACGGGAGGTCGAAGTGCGTGTGCGGGTCGACGCCGCCCGGCATGACGTAGCGGTCGGTCGCGTCGATCGTCCGGTCGGCCTCCACCGACATCCCGAGGCCGAGCGCCACGACCCGCTCGTCCTCGATCACCACGTCCGCCCTCGTCGTCTCGGTGGCCGTGACGACGGTGCCGTTCCGGATCAGCGTCCTCATGTCCCGTCCGCCTCCTTCCGCCGACGTTGGATGCTACGTGAACCGGCTACGCTTCGGGTCGATGGACGCCCGAGGCTGGCATCTGGCGCAGGTCAATGTCGCCGTCCTGCGGGCGCCGCTGGACGATCCCCGGCTCGCCGGCTTCGTCGAGATGCTCGATCCGATCAACGCGCTTGCCGATCGCGCGCCTGGCTTCGTGTGGCGGCTCCAGACGGAGGACGGGGACGCCACCGCGATCCGGCCCTTCGACGACGAGCGGATCATCGTCAACCTCTCGGCCTGGAAGAGCGTCGAGGCGCTCGGTGAGTTCGCGTTCGCCACGCGCCACGTCGACGTCCTGCGGCGACGGCGCGAGTGGTTCGAGCAGATGTCGGAGGCGTACGTCGCGCTCTGGTGGATCCCGGCCGGGACGACCCCGACGGTCGACGAGGCGAGGACCCGCCTGACGATCCTGCGTGAGCGCGGGCCGTCCCCTGAGGCGTTCACGCTTCGAGAGCCGTTCCCGGCGCCCGACGGGACCGATCGTGTCGTGTCTCGGGACGACTGGTTCTGCCCCACGGGGTGACGCTCCGGTCGTCAGCCGCCCGGCCACCAGCTCCAGCGCGTGATCTCGACGGCGATCGCGGGTCCCTGCGGCGGGCGCTCGCGTTCCTGCGGATAACGCTCGAGCAGCAACCCGATCGCCCGGCGGAGCTCCGGACCCGTCTCGACGATCCGCGCGAGGCCGTCGGCCCGTACCCACCACAGCCGCTCCCACTCATCGTCGTAGTGGTCGGCAAGAAGGCTCACGCGCGGCTCGGCCCGGACGTTCTCCAGGCGCTGCAGCCGCCGATGGCGCTTCGGCTTCTCGTCGACCGCCAACCACGCGGTCCCGCCCTCCAGCACCAGGATCACCGGGACGAGGTGGGGTGCGCCGTCCGGTCGAACGGTCGCGAGCCGCGCCACGCGGGCGCGGGCGAAGCGAGCTCGCGCGTCGGATTCGTCCACGCGACGGGTTACGGGGGTTCGGCGGCCCGGTACGGCACCCGGAAGAACGCGAACACCGGGCGTCCCGCGGGAAACGTCCGAACGGCGATCGGCCGGGTCGGATCGGCGATTCCGAGCGAGAGGCTTACGTCGTCGCGCCCGGGGCGGTTGGGGTCGTACACCCGAAGGGTGAGGGAGCTCCCCGCCAGGGCGTAGCCGTACGCGAGCACCTGGTGGTTCTCCTTCAGGTCGAGCGGGTCATGCGATCTCACGCGCACGAGGCCGAGCGGCGACGGGTGGCCCTCGTCGATGTCGCGGCGGACCTTCGGCCACTCCTCCTGGGCCATCCGCCAGGCGCGTCCGCGAGGCCCGAGGCCGAGGCGGCTCCACACGGATTCCCCGTCGGGCAGGAGCGGGCTCATGAGCTTGAGGTATGTGGCCGGCCCGAACGGAAGGTCGAAGCTGGCGAAGAGGCGATCGACGAGGTAGTCGAACAGCGGCCCCTCGCCCGGCGGCGCGGGGTCCGGTGCCGGCGCCCGCCCGGCCTCGAAATAGTCGCGGGCCGCGAACGCAATGCCGCCGCACAGCCCGTCCGAGGCGTCGCCGATCGGGATGCTGACGACTCCCGGGATGCCGATCCGTCGCACGGGGACGCTGGGAAACGTGTTCGCGAACGCGAAGCCCGATGTGCTCGGGAGGAAGTTCGGAACGACGCGGCTGGCCATGGCGCTCTCCGAGAGGCGGAACCGGAGGGTGCAGACTAACGCCCTGCGAGGGGCGGCGGCTCAGTCGTTGTTGGTGATCGTTCCGAGCCCGAAGCCGCTGCCGGCGATCGTCGCGTTGGCCGGGTTCGAGAGGTTCACCGAGAAGGTCTCGTTGGCCTCGATGGCGGTGTCGCCGACGGTCTGGACGACGATCTGCTTGGAGACCTCGCCCGGGGCGAACGTCACGGTTCCGGTGGTGGCCAGGTAGTCGGCCGGGGCGGTCGCCGAGCCGTTGGCGGTCGCGAAGTCGACCGTCACGGTGCTCCCGCTCGGCGCCGACAGGGAGACGTTGAAGACGGCGTCGCGCGTCCCCGCGTTGGCCTCCGTCACGGTCGCGGCCGCGATGGTGATGGTCACGGTGTCGTTGTCGGTGATCGTGCCCTGCGCGGTCGCGTCGGCGAACGTCGCGTTCGCGGGGCTCGAGAGGTTCAGCGAGAAGGCCTCGGCGGTCTCGATCGACACGTCGCCCACGACCGGGACCACGATCTGCTGCACGGTCTCGCCCGGATCGAACGACACCGTGCCGCTCGTCGACTGGTAATCCGCCGGGGCCGTCGCCGAACCGTCGGCGGTCGCGTAGCTCAGGGAGACCGTCTGCGAGCTCATGAAGGACAGCGTCACGGTGAACACCGCGCCGGTCGTGCCGGAGTTGCCCTCGGTCACGGCCGCGTTGGCCACCGAGATCGTGGGCGTGTCGTCGTCGGTGATGGTCCCGAGCCCGACGCCGTCCAGGATCGTCGCGCCGGTGGCGCTCACCACGTTGATCCCGAACGTCTCGTTGACCTCCGACAGCGAGTCGCCCGCCACGGGCACCACGACCTGCTGCGCGGTCTCGCCCGGATCGAACGACACGGTGCCGCTCGTCGACTGATAGTCGGCCGGGGCCGACGCGGTTCCGTTCGCGGTCGCGTAGTTGACGTCGACGGCCAGCGAGCTCATGGCGGAGAGTGTCAGGGTGAAGACCGCGTTGACCGTGCCGGAGTTGCCCTCGGTGACGGTCGCGTTGCCGATCGAGACGGAGGGGACGTCGTCATCCGTGATCGTCCCGATCCCGACGCCGTCGCCCACGGCCGCGCCCGTCGCATTGGAGAGGTTGAGCCCGAAGTTCTCGTTGACCTCCGGGGCCGAGTCGCCCGCCAGTTGGACGACGACCTGCTGGACGCTCTGTCCCGGTTCGAAGGTCAGGGTGCCGGTCGTCGCCTGGTAGTCCTCGGGCGCCGTGGCCGAGCCGTTGGCCGTCGCGAAGTCGACGGTGGCGGTGTCGGCGAGGGAGGCGGACAGGCTCACGGTGAAGGTCGCGTTCTGTCCCTCCTTCGCCGTCGCGTCCACGACCGAGAACGAAGGACCGTCGTCGTCCGAGATCGTCGCGAGGGCCTTCTTGTCCGAGATCGTCGCGTCGATCGAATGCGACAACTTCACCGTGAAGGTCTCGTCGGGCTCGTCCATCGTGTCGCCGAGGACCTTGATCGAAACCTTCTTGGTCGCCTTGTTGGGCGTGAACAGGAGCGTTCCGCTCGAGGAGGTGTAGTCGGGGCCGGCGTCGGCCGTTCCGTCGGTGGTGGCGAACTCCACGCTCGCAAGGGCGGGGCGGGACAGGACCACCTTGAAAACGGCTCGGGTGACCCCGTCGTCGCCCTCCTTGAGCTCCACGTCCGCGATGCGGACGCTCGGCCGGCCCGCGCCTCGACTGGCGACCTCGGCGCGGGCGGAAGGGGCAAGGGCGGCGATCATGGCAACGAGCAGTAGGGCGGCGCAGGCGGTTTTCCTCATGAACGAGGCTTCGGCAGACTACGTGGGGCGGTTGATGACCCGAACGAGGGGTCTTCGGGTTCCCTGAACTCGGTAGTCCTCAATCGGCGTCGCGGTGGCCCACTCGGTTCCCGCAGAGGCCTCTGACCTGGACCGATGAGTTCCTCGGCTCTCGGGGCCGCCCGTACCTCGACGCTATGGGTCGACGGTGAGGGGCGGCGGGGTCACCCGTGAGACGCCCTGGACCAAGGGACGGGGCCGGGCACACGACCTCCTGGGCGCTCGAGACGCGGGAACCCCTCCTCCCGGCGTGGCTGCTGCCTGTCGAGTCGACCGGTCCTCGTTCGTCGTAGAGGATGAGCCGGAATCACGGCGATCCGGGAAGGGGAAGGCGGTGCCGAACTTCACGATCCAGATCGATGCGCCACCGGAGACGGTCTTCGAGGAGCTGTCCCATGTGGAACGTCACCCGACCTGGGCCAACCCGAGGTCGAAGATGAACATGGAGCAGACCGGCGGGACCGGCCCGGGTCCGGCGTCCACCTACCGCTCGAGCGGAGTGTTCACCGGCAAGAACGTGTCGGCCGACATCACCGTGACGACCTTCGATCCCCCCCGCCGGTTCACGATCCGCTCGAATCAGCACCAGGATGGCAAGAAGGACGTCTGGTACGAGAACGACTTCACGCTCACTCCCGAGGGAGGGGGGACCGCGCTGACGAAACACCTCACGGGTGGCCTGAGCCCCATCGTCTTCTTCCTCGCCTCCTTCGCGATCAAGAAGGACGCGATGACCTCGCTCCGGAACTTGAAGCAGGTGATCGAGTCGAGGACGGAATCGTAGGGGCGATCGCACCGGGATAGGCTCAGGCCGCGCTCTCGAGCACGGAGGTCACGCGATGGCGTTTCGTGGCTGGCCGGCGGAGGCCATCGAGTTCTTCGAGGGACTCGCTGCCGACAACTCCAAGACCTATTGGCAGCGGAACCGCGACGTCTTCGACCGACTGGTTCACGCTCCGATGGAGGAGCTGCTGGAGGAGCTCGCGCCGGAGTTCGGCGAGGTCCGGATCTTCCGACCCCATCGGGACATCCGATTCAGCTCCGACAAGTCGCCCTACAAGACCCACATCGCAGCGATGGTCGGCCACGGGTACATTCAGCTGAACGCCGATGGATTGGGCGTGGGGTCCGGCATGTGGGAGATGGCTCCGGATCAGCTCGATCGATACCGAGAGGCGGTGAACGAGGATCGGTCCGGCGCCAAGCTGGTCGGCGTCGTGGGGAAGGCCCGGGCGGCCGGACTCGAGGTCACCGGCCACGAGGTCCTGAAGACGGCCCCGCGCGGATTCCCGAAGGACCATCCCCGCATCGAGCTCTTGCGGTACAAGGGAATCATCGCATGGCGGGAGTGGCCCGCGGCGGCATGGCTCGGGACCCGGCGAGCCAAGGATCGCGTGATCGAGGTCCTCCGGCTCGCCAAGCCGCTGAACACATGGCTGCGGACGGAGGTCGGCCCGTCGACCATCCCCCAACGGCCGCGGTAAGCAAGGCGGGCCCGGGCATTCCCGTCGACGCCCCGGACCCCTCGTCTGCTTTGCGTAGGATCGCTGGGCCCTGCCCTCCCGCGGTCCGGGCGACCCGTTCGTCGTCGCCGTAGGCCGAGTCGGCCGCGGCCGGGAAGACGACTCCAGACCCTCCACGGTCGATGGCAGAATCCGATCGTGGTCGGCCAATGGCGGAGCGAGCTGATGTCGGCGTGAGACTGCGTTCGGAGGTTCCCGGCCCTCTCCGGCGTCGCGATTTCCGGCACGTCTACATCGCGGCGACCATCTCCGTGGTCGGCGACCGCTTCGCGTTCGTCGCGCTCCCGTTCGCCGTGCTCGCCGCCTCGGGAAGCCTGGGGGACGTCGGCATCATCATCGCGGCCGAGACCGCCTCGAGGGGGGTCTTCCTTCTCTTCGGGGGCGTGATGGCGGATCGGCTGCGCCGTTCGATGGTGATGGTCGCCGCCGACATCGTCCGCGCTGCCTGTCAGGGCGCCCTGGCGGCCCTCATCATCACGGGTCACGCCAACCTGCCGTTGCTGATCGCGCTGCAGGGCCTGCACGGGGCGGCGTCGGCGTTCTTCGATCCCGCGTCGACGGGCCTCGTCGCCGAGGTCGTGCCCGCCGACGAGCTCCAGCCGGCCAACGCGCAACTCTCGATCAGCCGAGGTCTGGCGACCTTCGCCGGCCCGGTGCTCGCGGGATTCCTGATCGTCGCGTTCAGCCCGGGCGTTGCCCTCGCGATCGACGCGGCGAGCTTCGTGCTGAGTGCCGGTTTCCTGCTGTTGGTCTCGACGCATGAGCGGTCCCGAGCGCCGAGTGGTCCGGAGGAACGAATGCTGCACGACCTTCGGGTCGGATTCAGGGAGCTCGTCGCCAGACCGTGGCTGCTGATGATCATGGCGGCGTCCGGCGTCTCGCTCATGGCGATCCTCGGCACCCTCTTCGTGCTCGGTCCGGCCGTCGCGAGCCGGTCCCTGGGAGGGGCGGACGCGTGGGGGCTCGTCGTCGGTGCGTTCGGACTCGGAAGCGTGGTCGGTGGGGTCGTCGCGCTCCGGGTCCCCGCCAGGCGGCAGCTGCGGGCCATCTTCGCGGTCGCCTTGATCACGGTGCCCGGCATCCTCCTGCTCGCCGTGCCCGCGCCGATCGCGATCCTCGCGCTCGCTCAGCTGGTGGCCGGGGTCGCGATGTCCTACGCGGCCACGGTCTACGAGGTCGTCCTCCAGCAGCGGATCCCGGCCGCGGTCCTGGCCCGGGTCGCGTCGTACGACTGGCTCGTGACCACCGTGCTCAGTTCGGTCGGCCTCGTGCTCGCGGGCCGATTGGCCGAACAGATCGGCGTTCGCGAAACGCTGATCGCCTTTGCGGCGATCGTCACGGTGGCCGCGACGGTGCCGCTCGCCTCTCGCGCGGTCCGGAGAGCCGATGCCCTGCACGAGCGTTCCGAACCCGAGTCGAGGGATGTGACGGAGACCGTCGTCGTGCTGCCCGACCCGCCGCTGCCGCTCGAGCCCGTGGTCGTGCTTCCAGAACCGCCCGCGGCGTGGGCTCGTCCCGACTGACGACGTCTCACCGGCTTCGGATGGCGCTGCGGGAAAAATCGTGTCGCCATCCGTAGTCCCAACGGGGTTCGAAACCCGTGTCTCCACCTTGAAAGCGTGACCCGGCGCGTACTGTGAACTGCGGCGGCGTGTGGGGGAGGGGTGCTGACCTGTGGATTCCGTCCCGGTCGATTCCGGTCGCTACCCATTGGTTTTCGTTGCCATGCGGGATATTCACGGGATCCTGCGCCGGGGCGTGGCTACAACCACCCTTCTGTCCGTCTTCAGCGATTCCGCATCGAGGGTGGTTGCCAAGGCGGATCCTGGTTGGGAGGCGTTTGAGCCGACCGACGTGGGCTAGCCGACGGCGCCGATCGGCCTTTCGTCCGCGGTGCGGGTGGCGAGCCGAACACGCAGATGGTTGAGGCCGATGTCTACTCGCTGAGAACAAGAAGGGCCGGTCTACGGCCCCCGACCGCCATCCTGTCATCGATGAGTTTGGTGTCCCGATGCCGTCTACCCTGTGATGAGGGAATCCCAACGCGGCGCTCTCACAGGAGGACGAGATGCGAAACCTCTATCCCTGCCTCTGGTTCGACGGCAAGGCTGAGGAGGCGGCCACGTTCTACACGCGGCTGCTGCCCGACAGCAGCGTCGACAAGGTCTGGCGCTCCCCCGCCGACACGCCCAGCGGGCCGGCCGGGATGGTCCTGACGGTCGACTTCACGCTCAACGGCCAGCACTTCCAGGGCCTCAACGGCGGGCCGGATTTCAGCTTCAACGAGGCGGTTTCATTCGTCATCGAGTGCGAGGACCAGGCCGAGGTCGACCGGCTGTGGGATGCGCTCACGGCGAACGGAGGCGAGCCGGGTCCGTGCGGATGGCTCAAAGACCGATTCGGGCTGTCGTGGCAGATCGTGCCGCGCCAGCTGAACGAGCTGGTTGGAGATCCCGATCCGGAGCGTGCGCGCCGTGCCATGGAGGCGATGCTCACGATGGGCAAGATCGATGTCGCTGAGCTCCAGCGGGCGGCCAACGCGCCCTAGTCAGCCCGTGAGGAGGGTTCGAGGTCTGACCCCTCCCGCGAGGAGGGGAGGGGTCAAGGAATGGCCCTACAAGAGCGTTTCCTGGTAGTGCCAACGGGGTTCGAACCCGTGTCTCCACCTTGAGAGTGTTCCAGGGGCCACGCATGCTACCAGCGGCGATGCGCGAATCTGGCCCGTGACGTGCGCACTTGTTTGCTCGGCCGTTCCCGTCGTTCCTTGACGTCTCCCGTTCGTTCGCGGGACGAATGCGGGACGAGCGCACGTCCACGCGGTCTCCTACCGGTCGAACACCGACGCCCGCCTGCCTGGGTCCCTGCGCAGGCCGGCTCACCGAGGGCGCGGCCCAGGCGATCGCGATGCCCGGCGACCCACCGGTAGGCTCGATCCGTCGTTCGAGGGAACGCATCTACGAGCAGAGCGATCGGCGCGCCGGCAGACAACAGTCTTGCAAGGTGCGACACGGCCCCACCGCCGGAGTAGGTGTGGCCATCCGGTGCCACGAGATGCCAGGACGCCATCTTCTGCTCGGGGTCGATCCCCATCAGAAGGTCGTCCGCCTCCGGGCTCTGGAGCGCGACAGGGCGGAGGCGGCCGCGGCGGTCCCGGGCGAGGATCTTGGAGAGCGACCACCTGCAGAACCCGCAGTCATCGTCGAAGAGGATCACCGCGCGCTCCATGCTCATAGGGTAGAGGAGCCCGGCGGCTACGTGATGGCGTAGACGAACTCGGCCAGCTGTCGCAGGTTCCGCGTCTCGAACACCCCGTCGCATGCGGGTGTGTAGACGTCCATGATCGAGTCGGTGGTGTTCCACTCGACTCGGGGTTCTGGGTTGAGCCAGTACACCTTGCGAGCTCGCTCGTGGATTGTCTTCAGCGTGTCGAAGCCCGATCCTCGGTAGTTGTTCCGGGCGTCGCCGGTCACGATGACCGTTGAGCGTGGGTCGAGGTCGGCGAACCCGTACTGATGCCAGAAGCGCTCGAGCACGCTGCCGTAATCGCTGTGCCCATCCCCCGAGATCACGTTGGTCCCGTACAGGAGGTTCCGCGGAGCGAGCCACGTCGAACCCTGGTCCATCACGTCCGTGACCTCGTCGATCCCGTCAACGAACACGAAGAGTCGGATCTTCGCGAATTCCTTCTTGGTGGCGAACAACAGCGACATCGTGAAACGCGCGAACTCGGCGACCGATCCCGAGATGTCGCAAAGCAGGTAGAGATCCGGCCTCGAGGCGCGCGGGTATCGGAACGCCGGGTCGAGCGGCACGCCGCCGGCCGAAAGCGACTGGCGCATCGTCCTTCGCATGTCGAGCCGGCCATGACGGCGCAGCCGTCGTCGCCGGGCGATGCGGGCGGCGAGCTTCTGCGCGAGCGGTCGGACCGCCTCTCGCATCCTCGCGAGCTCCGACGGTGACGCGGAGAGGAGATCGACGTCCTCGATCGGACGTTCGAGGAACAGGTCGGCCGCGAGCGGCGCCCCCCTGAGCTCGACGAGCCGGCGCCGAACCTCCTGAGCGATAAGGCGCCGAAACTCTTCCACCCGCCGGGTGAGCTCCTCCCTGATCAATCGGTCGTCGAGCTCTGAGCGCCCTTCCGCCGCACCTCTGGTCTCGATGATCGCCGCCCGCAGAAGCTCGGAGAGCTCGAGCTGACGGAGCACTCGATACAGGTAGTAGCGCTCGGAGGACGAACTGTCGGTCTGGAGGCCGCCATATCGATCGACCGCGAGTTCGGCGAGCGCACGCAACGCGGTGGGGTCGTTGGACCGGAGCGCCTCGAGCAACATCTGCAGGAGGTCCGCGGGATCGCCCTCGAAATCGGCGGAGTCCTCGTCGTGGCCGGGCATCCCCGCAGAGCGGTCGAGGCTCGTCGCGACGTCCGGACCTGTCTCCGGTCGGTCGCGCTGGATCGCGAAGTAGATGTCGAAGAAGGGGTCGAACGCAGCCTCGTCCTGGACGCGCTTCACGAGGGTCGAGCGAAGCGCGGACTTGAGCTGATCGCGCTCAGCCAGATCCAGACACCTGACCGCGGCGACCGCGTCCAGGGCCTCGACCATGGAAACCGGGATCGAGGCTTCGCGCAGGCGATGGACGAAACCGATCAGTGTCGTGGCGAACGAGGCCGGAGCCGGATCGCCGAGCGATGGCACATCGAGGTGACCACTTGTGTCGCTCATCCGCCTCTGGCTATCCTCGCGATTGCCTTGCGAACGACCGTACGCATCTCGAACACATGCCCATCATGACGTCGTTCCGACCGACCGTCGCCCCGCCCGGTCGGTTGGCCAGGATCGGTGTGGTCCTGGACACCCGGAACCCTCCGGAGCGGCTCCGGACCATCGCGGCCATGTGTGACGGGGCGGGGATCGGCGCCCTCTGGATCCGTGACGATCTCTCGGCGCTCGAGGGTGAGCCGAGACTGGATCCATGGAGCGCGTTGTCGTTCGCGAGTTCCGCCGCCTCGCGCGCGGTCATCGGAGCGGTCGTCACGATCAACGCTCGTCCCGCGGAGGCTCTGGCGGCGTTGGTTCGCGGCCTCGGCCCTGCGCGTGTCGAGATCACGCTCGCAGCGGGCGGGATCCAGAAGCCGGGGCTTGGCCCCGAGTCCACGGCATCGGCGCTCGAGGGATACGTGCGAAGGCTGCGCGATTCCCTGCAGCCGGTTGCTGAGGCGGATGGACCCTGCATCTCGATCGAGGCCCGGACCGCCCAGGGGATCACCGTCGCCGCGCGCTCGGCCGACGACGTCGTCCTGCCGGCGCTCGCCGGTACGGCCCTCCACGCGGCGATCGCCGATGTGCGTGAGGTGTGCGAACGGGTCGAGCGGGACCCCGATAGCCTGGGGATCGCCATCGAGGTGCCGGTGTCGATAGGCCGGACGCAGGCCGAAGCCGAGGCCCGTGCGCACGGCGAGGCATTGTTCGAGGTCCTCGGGTTACCGTCCGAGGTCGGGATCTTCGGCACGCTCGAGGAGTGCCAGGAACGCGTCATCGAGCTGGCACACGCCGGGGTGCGCGACCTCCGTTGCCACCTCCCGAACAACCCGGACATCCACGACGTGATCGCGCAGCTCACCGCGATCGCCGTCGGGACCGTCGATGTCCTCGCACCGGGGGCGCCGAGGTCGAGGGACCCCGATCCTCCCCAGGGGTGGGGGGGCCGCCCGAGCCGGTAGCGGCCCGGGCCCGTCGAACGATGAGGAGGCTACATGAGTGATGTTGCGGGCATCGTCGTGCTCGTCGGCCGGATCTTGTTCGTGATCTTCCCGCTCTACATATCCGGTTACTCGTTCCACGTGCGCCAGCCGAAAGCCGCCGAGGGGTACGCCCAAGCCATGGGGTTCCCGGTACCGGCCGTCGCGGGCACGGTTGCCGGATCCTGGCTGATCGTCGCGTCGGTCTCGATCGCGGCGGGCATCTTCCCCGACATCGGAGCGCTCATGCTCGCCGCTTTCGTCGCAATATCCGCCGTGTACTTCCATGCGTACTGGAAGCTGGAACGCGGCGATCAACGGCAGAACCAGTCGATGTTCTTCTGGCGCAATGTGATGATCTTCGCCACGTGTCTGATCATGTTCGGGTTCTTCACGTCGGTTGGACAAGGGCTGCGGTACGCCGTCACGGGCGCGTTGATCGACCTCAACTGAGGGCTCGAACCCGGTCCGACGCCTCAGCGGTGCCCGAGCTCGGCTGTGACCCGCTCGGAGGTCTCGAGCGCTAAGGGGAGGAACTCGTCCATCACGCGCTCGAGCGTTACTCGCAGCGCGTGGGAGCACACGGTGATCGCCGCCTCGGTGCGGCCCTTCGGCGACCGGATCGGGACGGCGAGAGAACGGACGCCTTCTTCGACCTCTTGGTCCACGAGCGTCCAACCCTCCCGTCCTGCATCGTCGATGATCTTCCGGAGCCGCTGCTCGTCAGTGACGGTCCTCTCGTTGAGCGGCGCGAGCGTGACCCGGCCGAAGTAGTGGTCGAGCTGCTCGGAGCCGAGGTCGGCCAGTAGCACCCGACCCATCGCCGTAGCCCAGGCCGGGAGCCGGGATCCGACGCCCAGCGTCATGCTCATGATGCGTTTGGTCTCGACCCTGGCGACGAACACGATGTCGTCCCCGTCGAGCACGGACGCGGACGTCGTCTCCTGGACCTTGTCGGCGAGCTCCTGCAGGTATGGCCGGGCGATCTCCCAGACAGGCAGCGATGCGAGGTAGGAGTAGCCGAGCTCGAGCACCCGAGGCCGGAGGGAGAAGAGCCGGCCGTCGCTCTCGACATATCCCATGTCCTTGAGCGTGATGAGGAACCGGCGGGCTGCGGCGCGGGTGAGGCCCGTTCGCTCCGCGACCTCGGTAAGCGTCAGGGATCGCGAGCCGCTTGAGAACGACGTGATGACAGAGAGGCCTCGCTCGAGTGACTGGACGAACTCGGCGCTCCGAACGTCGCTGGCTACCGCTTCGCTTGACACCGTGAGAACCTCCGGCGAATAATCTTGTTCCATAGAACGTACAAGAGTTCGCATGGCGAACGCAAGATGCGACCTTCGGCGTTCTACGGAGTTCGACCGTGATCGTCGCACGTCCGACGGGGGGTTGCAGTGACCGAGTACGCGACGGTGTTCGGAAGTCTCGAGGACTACTCGAAGGGCACGCTCGAGATCATCGACGACGACCCCAAACGCTACACCTACTCCAACATGTTCGAGGTCGCCTCGATCTCCAAGCCCTACGAGAAGGTCGCGGTCGCCAAGAACATGGAGTACGTCCTCGAGGTTGTGCGGGCCGAGGGGACCTCCGGCTGGCGGGCATGTGCTCACGACGAGTTCGCTCTGGTGATGGACGGTGAGATCGAGGTGCGCCTGGTCAAGCTCGACGACCCCTCGATCGTGCCGGAGGACAAGAAGGGCTCGATCGCGCTTCCCGGGGACCCCGCCGGGACGCCGATGGGCAGGGTCGTTGCTCACAAGGGGCACATGACGCTTTTGCCCAAGGGTGCGGCCTACCGGTTCCACGCGGAGCGCCCGGGGGTGATTTTGATGCAGACGATCGCGGGGGATGACACGGTCTACAAGTGGGCGGAGATCTGCCGGACGATCCCCTAAGGAGGCAGCCGATATGGCCATCGACGTGACGACCGAAGCCCAGATCGACGCCGGCGAGCCGAACGAGTTCGGCTACCGAACCTTCCGGCTGGGCGAGTTCGAGTTCAGCCGTAACGAGTACTTCGCGTACGTCAGGTGGCCGACCGGCAGCCACGTCGCTTCGGCCGACGCCTTCCTGAAGGCCCTCCAGCGAGACGTCGCGTGGGACTTCTTCTACGGGATCGTGAACTTCGATGGGGTCATCGGCACGGTGAACCACTACGGCACCGTGGACCTGTTCGCGGGCAGGTACAACGATTCGTACCGCAAGGCCGAGCTCGACCACCTCGAGAACTTCGACACGCCGCTCATCCGCGAGACGTTCAAGGCCATGCTCGACGACTGGACGAACGAGGGGTTCGATCCGTTCGCCAGCCCGACCGAGACCGGCAGCGCCTTCGGACCGAAGAACGGCGAAAACAAGCGGGCGATCACCCGGCATCGGGTCACCGCCAAGCGGATGGTCGGGGTCCGGGGCGACGAGCAGGTCCGGTCCGATGACAGTGGCTTCCCGATGAACCGTCAGTTCCTGGACGTGCCGCAAGACGAGCCCGAGGTGCACGCGGAGCCCGGCTTCGAAGACGACGTCGCCGCGTTCAACCTGTTCGCGTACCTCTCGCGCTCGGATGTGACGTGGAACCCGTCCGTGGTGGCGGCCTGCAAGAACAGCCTCGCGTGCCCTACGACCGAGGAGTACATCCTCCCGATCATTCACGGCAACGACCGGGTGGAGTGGTTCGTGCAGCTGTCCGACGAGATCTGGTGGAACGTGGAGGATCGCGACACCGGCCAAGCCCGCGTGAAGGTTGTCATGAAGCCGGGCGACGTGGCCTCGATGCCGGCCGACATCCGGCACCAGGGGTACGCGCCGAAGCGTTCGATGCTCCTCGTCTGGGAGAACGCGGACCCCAAGCTGCCGGAGCTGCTCTCGAGCGGCAAACTTCCGCCGGTCGCGGTCGATTTCTAGCGCATCGAGCGCCGCGGGCGCGATCAGGAGAGGTGGGAGGTGCGCAAGCTGCAGACGAAGCTTGCCATCGGAGGAGAGTTCGTCGACGCGCTCGACGGCTCGAGCTTCGACGTCTTCAATCCGCACGACGGTTCGAAGATCGCCGATGTCGCCCAGGCGAAGACGGCCGACGTTGACCGGGCGGTCGACGCCGCCGGGGCGGCCTTCCCCGCCTGGCGGTCGACCGCCGCCGCGGACCGGGGTCGTCTGCTGCTTCGCCTCGCCGACGCGGTCGAGGCGCATGCGGAGGAGCTCGCGACGCTGGAGTCGACGGACACCGGTCACCCGGTCAGGGACTCGTCCAGGCTCGACGTGCCTCGGACGGCGGCGACGTTCCGGTACTTCGGCGGGATGGCCGACAAGCACCAGGGTGACCTCATCCCGGTCGAACGCGGGTTCCTGAACTACCTCGTGCGCGAGCCGATCGGGGTCGTGGGCCAGATCGTGCCGTGGAACTTCCCGCTGATGTTCACGAGCTGGAAGATGGCCCCTGCCCTCGCGGCCGGCAACACGATCGTGTTCAAGCCCGCGGAGCTCACGCCGCTCTCAGCGCTGCGGATGGCCGAACTCATGGCCGAGGTCGGTTTCCCGCCCGGCGTCGTGAACATCGTTCCGGGTTCCGGCCGCGTGGCAGGGGCGCACCTCGCGGCGCACCCGAACGTCCAGAAGATCGGGTTCACGGGATCGACCGCCGTTGGCCGAACGATCCTCGAGGCCGCCGCGGGCAACCTCAAGCGGGTGCAGCTCGAGCTGGGCGGCAAGGGCGCGAACATCGTGTTCGCCGACGCTGATCTCGCGGCTGCGATCGCGGGGTCGGCCTTCGCGATCTTCCACAACCAGGGTCAGGCCTGCATCGCCGGCTCGCGGCTGATCCTGCACCGGGCGATCGCGGACGACTTCGTCGAGCGGTTCGTGCGACTCGCCGAATCGATCCGTCTGGGCGACCCGCTCGACCCCGAGACGGAGATGGGTCCCTTGACCTCGCCCGAGCACCGGGACCGGGTCATGGGATACGTGAAGATCGCGCTCGACGAGGGGGCGCAGATCCTCACCGGCGGCAAGCCTCCGGAGGAGCCGGCACTGGCCGCCGGCAGCTACTTCGAGCCCACGGTGGTTCGCGCCAGGCCGGCTGACCGCGTCTCGCAAGAGGAGGTCTTCGGCCCGGTCGTCACCGTGACGACGTTCGAGGCCGAGGAGGAGGCGATCGAGCTCGCGAACGCGACGGAGTACGGGCTGGGCGCCGGTCTTTGGACGCGCGACCTCTCGCGTGCGCACGCGGTCGCTCGCGGGGTCGTGTCCGGCATGGTTTGGATCAATTGCTACAAGCGCGTGAACCCGGCTTCTCCATTCGGTGGCGTCCGCAGCTCGGGGTTCGGTCGGGAGATGGGCTTCGACGCGATGCACGAGTACACCCAGCCGAAGTCGGTGTGGGTGAACATCGATGCCGATCTCCCCCCCTGGTACGACCGGACGGGGGTGTGACCATGGCGATTGCGACGACGACGATGACGGACGAACAGCGGAAGTCGGTCGCGCTCGAGTACCTGAAGGCGTTCGACAACGCCGGGGCCACCTCGACCGGAGGCAGCATCCTGGACCTATTCGCCGACGACGCTCAAGTCTTCTTCCCGAAGTGGGGAATCGCAACCGGCAAAGAGCAGATCGGCACACTCTTCGGCGATGTCGGAGGAACGCTCAAGTCGATCCTGCACGACTACGCCACGTTCAACTGGATCATGACCGGTACCGATGTCTTCGCCTGCGAGGGGACGAGCTCCGGCGAGCACCGAGACGGCGGTTGGCGAGCAGGCGTGACCCACGCCGGGCGTTGGTGCGACGTGTTCGAGGTCCGTGACTCTCTGATCTGCCGCTGTTTCATCTACCTCGATCCCGACTACGCGGGGCTCGACACCGACCGGTACCCGTGGCTTTCGGCGGGCGGTCGTGATCCGACCGGCCCCCTGGGATGAGAGCCTTCTCGTACGAAGCCCTCCCCGGCAGGATCGAGTTCGGCGTGGGAGCGCTGTCGCGGCTCCCCGAAGAGGTCGATCGACTCGGTGCCACCAAGATCCTGGTCATCACCGACCCCAGCACGCAGGCGATCGCGGACAAGGCGATCGAGCATCTCGGCGAACGGGTCGCCGGTGTCTTCACGGACATCGAACTCCACGTCCCGATCGAGGGCGTGGAACGAGCTCGGGCCGCCGCCCTCCAGTGCGAGGCCGACTGCATGGTCACGATCGGCGGCGGTTCGACGACCGGGTACGGCAAGGCCATCTGCTTGGCCGTGGACGCGCCGCTCGTCGCGGTGCCGACGACGTACGCGGGATCCGAGATGACGCCGATCTACGGCATCACGTCGGAGGGACTCAAGCAGACGGGCCGCGACCTGCGGGTACTGCCCAAGGCCGTTGTGTACGACCCTTCGCTTACCGTCTCGCTCCCGGCGTCCGCGACGGGGCCGAGTGGCATGAATGCCATCGCGCACTGCGTCGAGGCACTCTACGCGGAGAACGCGAACCCGATCAGCTCGCTGCTCGCCGAGGAAGGTATCCGTGCGCTCGCGAACGGGATCCCGGGGTCGATCCGAGCTCCCGCGGACCTGGTCGCTCGCAGCGAGGCGCTGTACGGGGCTTATCTCGCCGGAGCGGCGCTCGCCGTCGTGGGGATGGCGGTGCATCACCGGATCTGTCATGTCCTGGGGGGGACGTTCGGTCTGGGTCACGGAGACGTGAACGCGGTGATCCTGCCCCACGCAGTGCGCTTCAACCAAGAGGCGGCACCAGAGGCGTTGGCGCGCGCGGCGCGCGCCCTCGGCGCGGTCGATGCGGCGACGGCGCTGTTCGATCTCGTCGTTTCAATCGGCGCGCCGACGAGCCTCGCGCAGCTGGGCATGCACGAGGTCGATCTCGACGAAGCAGCACGTCTCGCGGCGGACCCACCGCCGTGGAACCCCCGGCCTGTCGACGTGCCGTCGGTTCGAGCGGTACTCGAGGACGCCTATCACGGGCGGCGGCCAGAGCCGTTGGCGCCGTACGCGACCGCATCCGTGGATCCGTGAACGGACCGTCGAGGGCCCCAAGGAGGGCCCGGGG
>JBOGVL010000004.1:0-27365 GCA_050692535.1 Actinomycetota bacterium
GGATTGGCTGCTCGGCAAGGCGGGCGAGATCCCCGAACGCGCCGACCCCTCGACGGGCTTCGCGCCCCGGGGGGCGGTCGTCGAGACCGGGGCGCCCGCGTTCCCCTACACCGAGACCGAACGTGACCGCCTGTGGGCGCACAACGTCGCGTCCCTGTACGAGCAGGCGACCGCGGCGCAGTGGGACGCGTCGATCGACATCCGATGGCGGGACCTGCGGCCGCTGCCGGCCCACGTCGAGCGCGCCGTGTGCCAGATCATGACGCACCTCGCCGAGAACGAGTACGCCGCCCTGTACGTGCCCGCCCGGTTCATCCCGAGGATCCATCCGCACTTCACCGAGGTCGTGATGTTCCTCTCGACGCAGGTGAACGACGAGGCGCGCCACATCGAGGCGTTCACCAAGCGAGCCCTCGCCAACGGCGGGGGGCTCCAGGTCTCGACGGCGATGACCCAGGCCTCGCTGCGATCGCTGCTGGAGCAGGAGGACTTCACGCAGGCGTCGTTCCTGCTCTCGGTGCTCGGCGAGGGGACCTTCCTCGAGTACCTCGCGTTCGTCGAACGCTACGCGCCGGACCCGGTCACCGCGGACATCGCGCGTCGCGCGCGGGTCGACGAGGCGCGGCACGTCGCGTTCGGCGTCGAGCACGCCCGCCACTTCCTGGGGACGCATCCGGAACGCGCGGCCGAGCTCCGGTCGGCGGTGGAGCGCCGCGCCGCGTACCTGGCCGACGCCTCCGGCACCAGCCCCCACGTCGAGGAGGCGCTCTTCGTGCTCGCGGCGGGCGGCGTGACGCCGACCCGCATCCGTGACGGCGTGCGGGCGGTGCGTGAGCTCCACGACACGATGCATCGCCGCCGGATTGGACGGCTGGTGCAGCTCGGGTTCGCCGAGCCGGCCGCCGAGGAGATCTCGCAGATGCACACACCCAACTTCATGTGATGCGGCCGGTCGGAATACGCTTCGAGCCTGCACGATCTCGCGCCGCTCGGTCCTGCTCCACTGAACCTTCGCAGGCCCGGCGAGGCTACGGCGACCAGACCCCCGGCATCGTCAACGAGACCGGCCGGCCGCCGAGCCGGCCGCGGATCGTCGTCTCGTCCCCTCGGCGGTCGGTCCCGAACGCGACCCTGAGCGTGCCCGTTGCGCCGGGGGCCTGGACCCGGAGCGACGCGATCACGACGGCCTCGCGGCGCCGCCACACGACCCGGCCGGAGACGGCGACCTCGGAGACCAACCGGGTCCGGTTCAGCGCGATCGTCAGCGGCGGAGAGAAGCTCAGATACGGGCCGCGCATCCGATACGTGCCGCCCCGCAGGCCCACCCCGGTGCCCCCGTAGAGGACGTTCCACCAGCGACTCAGCGCGTCGCCCACCGTCTCGGCCGCCGTCCACGCGACCCGACGATCGGTCGGCGTGGACCGGTCGGAGTCGCCGGCGGGGCTCGCCTGCGGCGCGTCCGCGACGGTCTCCGGAAACGCCTCGACGACGTGGACCTCCGGCGTCTCGTCCGCGCACGACGTGTCCCCGGCCTCACCGGTCCGAACGAACCGGAGCACGATCCGCGACGCGCACCGCTCGTAGTCGTAGAGCGCCGTCACATGGATCTCGTTCACCACCGGGACGAAGACGGAGTTCGGCCACGCCGCCGCCGCATCCGCGGCATTGCGGAGCGGCGTCGTCACGTCCAGCTCGCCGTTCAAAACCAGGACGGGGAGATCGGGGTGCGGCGCCCGGGTCGGCGTCGGCGGATCGGCGGCGTCGGGCGCCGGCCACTCGAGACACCCGGCGACGAGCTGGTACTCGTAGAGCGACTCCAGCCAGACGGGGTTCGCGAACGGTGCGAACGCATCGGGCGCGAGCTCCCCGATCGCCGCGCCGAGCTGCGCGCGACGTTCGTCCACCGAGGCGCCGCGATCCCAGACCGTGGGGTAGTCGTGGCACGCGATCGCCGCGTAGGCGCCCTCCGAGTACGCGCGCGGGTTCCCGCCGCCCCCCAGGCTCACGAGATCCTCGGCCGCGAGGCGGAGCAACGGCTCCGGATCCCCGCGTTTGAGCGCGCCCAGCGCGGCCGGGAAGTCCCGATAGATCGTGAAGACGTACGTCGCGTCGTACAGGAGCTGCGCGAGCGCGGGGGCGGTGAGCTCGACGCGATACCGGTCGCCCGCCGAGTCGACCCCGGTCCCCACCAGCGGGCGGCGCTCGAGGCGTCGAGCGAGCGCCGCGATCTCCTCGACGATGCCCGCACAGGTCCCGGCCCGCCGGCAGAGCGTGGCCCACGAACGCTCGAGCGCGGCCGCGGCGTCGCGTGCGAAGGGGTCGAAGGCGTCGTCGTAGGCCGCGTCGAGCACGACGGCCGCGGTGCGATCGGGATGGCGGATCGCGAAGACCTGCGCGAGGTAGGTGCCGTAGGAATCGCCGTAGACCACGACTCGCGGCACGTCCAGCGCGTCGAGGATCGCTGCCAGGTCGTCGGCGGCCGCGGCCGTGCCGTACGCGTTCGCGGCGCCGGCGAGGGACTCGGCGCAGTCCCCGGCCGCGTCGGCGTAGTCGCCGACACCCTCCTGCAGGGCTGGGCAGTCGATGGCGCCGGACCCGCCCGTGCCGCGCTGATCCATCAGGATGAGATCCCGGGACCGGAGCAGCGGAGCGAACAGGAAGCGGTAGCTCCCCGCTGACCCGATCGAGCCGTAGCCCGGGCCGCCTTCGAAGGCGACAATGGGGTCCTCCGGCTCGGCTCGCCGGTCCGTCCGCGTGAAGACGCGAAACCGCACCCCGATCGTCCCGGTCGCGACCGGCTCGCTCCAAGACAGGGGTACGTGGATCGTCCCGCACCGGTCACGCGGCGCGTCGGCGCACCGCTCGATCCGCGCCTCAGGCTCCGCCGCCGGGCCCGTGGAACCAGACGGCGCCGCGGAGGTCGATGGCGGGCGATCGTCTCCCCCCGTCGTGCAGGTGACCGCGACGAGGACCAGCGCGAGGATCCCGCCGAGGGCGAAGCGACGCGGGCGCATCTGGCGGCGGACATTAGCACCCCGTTCGGGCAGGTCCGTATGCTGCCACCCGATGTTCCCGAGCCGACTGACGCGCCGAACGTTCATGAGCCGGTCCGCCACGGCGGCGGCGGGGTTGTTCCTCTCCTCGTGCTTCGGCGAACGGGTCTCCACCGCGCCGACGCCGCGCCCGTCGTTCGGCTCGCCGGCGGCCACGCTCGACACGCGGTGGCCGATCAAGCGGGTCCTCTACCTGATGCTCGAGAACCGCAGCTTCGACAACCTGTTCGGGCGCTTTCCCGGAGCCAGGGGCACGTCGACCGGGGTGCGATGGGGCCAGGAGGTGCCGCTCGTCCACTGTCCGGAGTGGCTCCCGGGCGATCTGCCCCACGACCTGTCCGCCTGGACGACGTCGTACCACGACGGGCAGATGGACGGCTTCGCGCTCGGCGAGTACGGGCCGTACTACGCGTACTCCCAATTCGACCGGAACGACGTCCCCAACTATTTCGGCTGGGCCGAGGACTTCGTGCTGTGCGACAACACGTTCGCGTCGGTGGCGGGCCCCTCCTACCCCAACCACCTGTTCTTCATCGCGGGCCAGGCGGGCGGGGCGATCGACAACCCCGAGAACATCCTGACCGAGCGCCTGAACGACGGGCGCGTGTTCAAGAGCTGGGGCTGCGACGCCTACGGCGACGGCGTGTACGTCCTGGTCGAGGACGGGCAGGGCAACGTCGCGAAACACTCGACCTGCTTCCGGTTCCCGACCGTGGGCGAGCAGCTGTCCGAGCGGAACATCGATTGGGCGTACTACTCGGCCGACCCGTACCAGGCCGGCTACATCTGGCAGGCCTACTCGGCGATCCAGTCCGTGTACGAGAACGAGGAGCTCTGGGACGAGCACATCTGGCCGGTCGACGACCTGCTCCGCGACATCGAGGCGGGCGCCCTGCCGCCGGTGACCTGGGTGACGCCGCGATTCCAGCTCTCCGATCACCCGCCGTTCAGCACGAAGCACGCCCACAACTGGGTCACCGACATCGTGAACGCGGTCATGCGCGGCTCCCTCTGGGACGACATCGCGATCTTCATCACCTGGGACGAGTGGGGAGGCCTCTACGACCACGTGCCCCCCCCGACGATCGACGGCGGCGAGCTCGGCTTCCGTGTGCCGATGCTCGTGCTGTCGCCCTACGCTAGACGCGGTTACGTCGACGACGCATTCGCCGAGTTCTCGGCGCCGCTGCGATTCATCGCGGACAACTGGGACCTGCCCTATCTGACGCGCCGCATCCGCACCTCGCACAACTTCGAGCACGTCTTCGACTTCGCCGGGCGCCCACGCCCGCCCGCGCCGCGGTCGAAGGTCCGTGCCACGAACGACTTCTGGGACTTCCCCGACGACTTCGCGGAGTGGCCGGCCGAGATCAGCCCGGAGGACCCCCGGATCCGGTATCCCTGATGCACCGCCCTCACAGCCGCCGGACCTTCCTGCGGGGCACCGTCCTCGGCACGGCCGGAGCGATCTTCGCGGCGTGCACGCGTCCCCTCACCCGGCGAAGTCCCGGGTGGGCCCCGCCGATCCCCATGGGGACCGCACCCGACCCGGTCGACGCGACGACGTTCTCGACGTCCACGCCGGTCAAGCGCGTCGTCTACATCGTCAAGGAGAACCGGACGTTCGATCACCTGTTCGGCGCGTTCCCCGGGGCCAACGGCGCCTCCGTCGGCATGGACCACGGCGTCGAGCGCGCGCTCACCCCCGCGACCCGTGGGGCAATCGCGGAGGACATCGAGCACTGCTACGAGTGCGCCATCGAGGCGTGGAACGAGGGCGCGATGGACGGCTTCAATCGCGACGAGTCCTCCGATCGGGATGCCTACACGCAGTTCCTCCCGCAGGACCTCCCGAACTACTGGCGCTGGGCCGAGCAGTTCGTCCTGCTCGACAACTTCTTCACGTCAGCCCACGGCCCCTCGTTCCCCAACCACTTGTTCTCGATCGCGGCACAGTCGGGCGGCGCGTACGAGAACCCCGTCCAGGACCGCGCCGCCCTCCAGCGCCGGCATCGCGAGACGGGACTCTGGAAGGCGTGGGGGTGCGACTCGCTCGACAACGCGTACGTGGGCATCAGGGATGCCGAGGGCAACGAGGACCGGACGTTCCCGTGCTTCGACTTCGAGACCGCCGGCGACCTGCTGGACCGCAAGCGGATCCCCTGGGCCTGCTACTCGGCCACCCCGTACCAGAACGGCTACCTGTGGAACGCGTACTCCGCCATCTCGCGGTACCGCAACGACGCGGAGCGCTGGGCACGACACATGTTTCCCGTCGACGATCTCGTCCGGCACATCCGCGAGGACCGGCTGCCCCCGGTCACGTGGGTGACCCCGCGGTTCGAGGTCTCGGACCATCCCGAGTACAGCTTCTGCTGGGGCGAGAACTGGACGACGAAGGTCGTCAACGCCGTCATGGAGAGCCCGATGTGGGAGGAGACGGCCGTCTTCCTCACGTGGGACGACTACGGCGGCTTCTACGACCACGTGCCGCCGCCCCAGGTCGACGTCTTTGGCTTCGGGATCCGGGCGCCGATGCTCGTGATCTCCCCGTTCGCCAAACACGGCCACGTCAGTCACGAGCTCGGCGAGTTCTCGTCACCGGTCCGGTTCGTCGAGGAGAACTGGGGACTCCCGCAGCTGGCCGATCGCGATCGCGACGCCACGCCGCTGCTGGACTCCTTCGACTTCAGCCAGTCGCCGCGGCCGCCCGCCGTGCTGCCGCCGGTCGGCGACTGCCTGGAGCCCGTCTACCCGGACGCGCCACCAGGCGCCACCGCCGCCTAGGCCCGGGCGATGCGAGAACCGGACCTGCTCCGCCGCATCGACGCGTACCTGGACGCCGTCCCACGCAGCGTCGTGCGGACGGAGGAGATCGGCCCGTTCACGTTGTTCGTGAACGAGGGACGGGGCTGGCGGTACTACGCCCGGCCGCGACCCGGAGCGGCGAGCTTCTCCGACGCGGACGTCGAGGCGGTGCGCCGGCGCCAACGCGAGCTCCGGCAGCCGCAGGAGCTCGAGTGGGTCGAGGAGCTCGCGCCGGGCGTGGGTCCGGCGGCGCGAGCGACCGGACTCGAGGTCGCCACCATGCCCCTGATGCACCTGCCGCGCGCCGGGTTCCGGACCTCGGCGCCGGGTGCCGGCGTCGAGATCGCGTTCGCCTCGCCGCACGACGACGTCGGGACGCTTATGGCGGTCGCGACCCTCGCGTTCGGCGCACCGGGGACGGGTGTCGGCGAGATCGGGACCGAGTCGCTCGGCGAGAGCGCCGCGAACGCCGACCCGGCGACGGTCGAATTCGCCCGGGAACGGATCGCCGCCGGCCTCGCCGTCACCGCCGTGGCGAAGGTGGACGGCCTGCCGGTGGCCGTCGGTACGCATCAGCCGGTTCGGGGTGTGACCGAGATCGTCGGCGTCGGTTCCTTGCCCGCGTTCCGCCGACGGGGTCTGGGAGCGATGGTCACCTCGGCGCTCGTCGACGACGCGTTCGCGCGAGGCGTCGAGACGGTGTTCCTGTCGGCCGGCGACGCGACGATCGCCCGGGTGTACGCGCGCGTCGGCTTCCGGACGATCGGACACGTCGGCGCCGCCGCGCCGCCCGCGGGCGCCTCGCCGTAGGCCGCTCAACCCCATGCTCGGTGGAAGGTGACCGCCGTGATCCCGGCGGCCGCTCGCCGGAGCTCCTGCGGCGTCGGCGCTCGGTCGCGTGGCAGACCGAGGAACAGGTGACGCGTGACGCGAGGGCCGTGCCGCCGGATCAGCTCGCCCAGGAGCTCGACACTCGCATCGAGCGTCTCCTCGACCGTGGGCACGGCGGCTCCCCAGCGTCCGCGCACGAGCACCCGCACCGGCCGACCGTCGCGGAGGTTCGTCCACCATCGCCGGGAGGTGAACGAGACGACGGTCTCGTCGTCCCATCGGAAGTAGCCGATCGGGATCGTGTGGTTCCGGCCCGACGTCCGGCCGGTATACGTGAGCAACAGCAGCTTCGCGCTCAGGAGCCGGTGCAGTCGCGAGCGGAGCACGGCCCGGACGAACGGTGCGAGGAATTCGAGGAGCCAGGGCGGTGGTCGCCTCGGTGGGGCCCCGGCCACGTCAGGCCTGGGCTTGCTCCTCGGCCTCGGCCGCTTCCGCCTCGTCGAGCTCACCGCGCGCGGGCAACCACTCGGCCTGCTCGGGCTCGCCCAGGGGAGGACCGGGCTCGATCAGGCCCGCCTCTCGGTCGCGGCGCCGCGCGTTCCGGGCCACCCGGCGCTCCTCACGCGCGGCCGCCTTCTTCGCGTTGGCGTCACGGCGCTGCCGCTTCCCCAGGCTGTCGGGCATGACCTCAGGGTACTAGCTCTGCTACCGTTCTAGCCGAGGGTACCGATCGCGGTTCACGCTACGAGCAGTTCCCTCACCCCCGGCTGTCACGGCCGGCGCCGCGAAGGGCAGCAACCAGGCCCTGCCGGCGAAAGGAAGGAGGGATCGCACGTGGCAACAGGAACCGTGAAGTGGTTCAGCCCCGAGAAGGGCTTCGGCTTCATCACTCCGGAGGACGGCAGCGCCGATGTGTTCGTGCACTTCAGCGCGATCACCGGCGAGGGCTACCGTAACCTCGAGGAGAACCAGAAGGTGGAGTACGACGTGACCCAGGGCCAGAAGGGCCCGCAGGCCGCGAACGTCCGAGCCGTCTGACGTCTCCGCTCGCTGTGAAGTACCCGGCGCATGCGCCGGGTACTTCGCTTTCCCGTATGCTCCGCAGACCGAGCGCAGCTCGACGAGAGGGACCCCATGACGAAGCAGATCGGCACGGCCCGCGTGAGTTACGGGACGCCGCAGCACGGCAAGGACTCGCCGACGCGCGCTTCGCGGGATCGCTGTTGCGCGTTCGAGGGATGCTCGACGATCCTGTCGACATACAACACCTCGTCGGCGTGCTGGGTGCACACCGAACCGTCGATGCGCCCGCCGCTCTCGCGCGCCTGACGAGATCGCGGGTCATGGAACGGCGCGAGCTCGGCCGCTTGGGCCACTCGAGCAGCGTGCTGATCTACGGCGGCGCGGCCCTCTCCGAGGTCTCGCAGGAGGTCGCCGACCGGTCGATCGAACAAGCCCTCGCGGCCGGGATCAACCACTTCGACACGGCCGCCGGCTACGGTGACTCCGAGCTCCGCCTGGGGCCCTGGATGCCGAAGATCCGGGAGCGCATCTTCCTGGCGACCAAGACCGGCGACCGGACGGCAACGGGCGCCTACGACAGCATCCGGCGTTCGCTCGAGCGGCTCCGGGTCGAACGCGTCGACCTGATTCAGCTGCACTCCGTCGGCGACCTCGAGGATCTCGGTCGGGCCACGGGACCGGACGGCGCGCTCGAGGGGGCGCTTCGGGCCAAGGACGAGGGGCTCGTCAGAGCGATCGGCATCACGGGCCACGGCATGCGGGCCCCGGCGACGCACCTGGCGTCGCTTCGGCGATATCCGTTCGACACCGTCCTCACGCCCTACAGCCATCGGCTCACGACGTACCCCGACTACCTTCGAGACTTCCAGTCCCTGGTCGCGGAGATCGCGGAGCAGGGCGCGGCCCTGATGCTCATCAAGGCCGTCGCGCGGAACCTGTGGCGCGAGGGCGAGCCGACGCGCTACACGACCTGGTACGAGCCGCTCGACGACCAGCGGGCGGTCGACGCCGCCGTCGCGTTCGCCCTCGCCCGGCCTGAGGCGACCGGAATCTGCACCCCGGGGGACGTCCGGCTGTTGCCGATGTTGATCGAGGCGGAGCGCCGCCGCCCATCACTGTCCCCGGATGCCGCCGCGGCCGAGCTCGCCCGCATCCCCGATCTCGAAGCGCCGTTCCTGCGGATACCCGGGCGTGTCATCCCCGAGTGGTTGGAGCCGCTGATCCAGGAGCGGTGAAATGTCGCCGGCAGCGCGCCTGGTACTTCTCGGCGCCGCCGACATGCTCCGGGACCAGATCGACGTCGCTCGCGGCCGAGGCGGCGACCCTGGCGTGATAGATCGCCTCCGCCCCGCAGACCGTGCAGATCGCCGTCAGCTTGTCGACACGCTCGGCGAGCGCCATCAGCGAGGGCATCGGCTCGAACGGGTGGCCGGCGAACGTCACGACCAGCCCGGCGACCACCACGACGACCTCGTCGACGGCGAGCTCGTTCACGACCTCGACCAGCTCAGGTCCGAAGAAGTGCGCCTCGTCGATCGCCGCCAGGTCCGTCCCGTCGGGGACCGCCCTGCGGATCTCGTCCGCCGACGGCACGGCAAGCGAGGCGGCCTCGAGGCCTGCGTGCGACGCGATCCGATCCGACCCGGCTCGCGTGTCGAGCGCGTGGGTCAGGACCTGGACCCGCTGTCCGGCGATCACGGCCCGGCGGACCCGCCGAAGCAGCTCCTCGGTCTTCCCGGCGAACATCGGCCCCGCGATGACTTCGACGCGGCCCTGCCCCGCAACCATGCGCCCATCATTGCGCACCGTGCGGTCGGACGGACGGTGCGCCGCCCCGGCCGCATCGGAGCTCGCCCGTCGGGAGCTGTCAACGCGGGTTGACAAGTCGGTGTCTGTCAATGTAGGTTGACGGCGTGAGCGAGGCGACCAAGCTGGCCAGCGCAGCCAGCGGGCGGGATCCACGGCTCGGGCTGCGGGCGGTGGCAGCGCTGCGGAAGCTCCTGGAACGGCTCGAGGCCCTCCAGGTCGCGAACGCCCGCGACCACGGCTGGTCCTGGCAGGACATCGCCGACGAGCTCCAGGTCAGCCGGCAGGCCGTCCACAAGAAGCACGCCGGGCGACGGCTGCTCGCGAGGAAGTAGCGATGTTCGAACGGTTCACGTCGCAGGCGCGATCGGCGGTGGTCCTGGCGCAGGCCGAGGGCCGCGAGCTCCGGCACGACCGCATCGGAACGCAGCACGTCCTGCTCGGGATCCTCGGCGAACCCGACGCGGCGGGTGCGAGGGTCCTCCGAGAGCTCGGCCTGGAGCCGTCGGGTGTTCGCGACGAGGTCGCACGCCGGTTCGTGCTGGGCTCGGCGTTCGGCGAGCAGGACGAGGAGGCGCTGCGGAGCGTCGGCATCGAGCTGGACGAGGTTCGGCGAAGCGTCGACGAGGCCTTCGGGCCCGGTGCGCTCGAACGCCGGCCGACGCGCCGGCGAGGCCGCCGCTGCGAGGCGGGCGGGGCCGGCCACGTGCCGTTCACGCCCGGCTCGAAGCGGGCGCTGGAGCTCTCGCTCCGGGAGGCGCTCCGCCTGGGCCACTCCTACATCGGGACCGAGCACCTCGTCCTCGGCCTCGTCCGCGACGAGCGCTCGTCCGCGGCGACGATCCTTCGCGGACGCGGGATCTCGCCCGGAGACGTTCGCGAGGCCGTCATGCGCGAGATCGCACGGGGGGGCGACCGACCCGGCCGCACGGCGTGACGTTCGAACGCTGAGCCGATGACACGAGCAGGAGCTGGAGGTCGATCGTGCCGAGATCGTGCCCGCCGAGGCGCTCACGGGGGCGGCGGGAGCTCCTCCCCCGGCGGCGGGAACTCGAGGCGAACGACCGCCCCGCCGTCCTCGGCGTTGTCGGCGGTGACGCGGCCGCCGTGCGACTCCAGGACCTGGCGGACGATCGCGAGCCCGAGCCCGGAGCCCGGCTTGGATCGCGCGGCCGTCGACCGGTAGAAGCGGTCGAAGACGTGCGGCAGGTCCTCGTTCGGGAAGCCCGGACCGTGATCGCGGACGGTGACCACGCCGTCGCGAACGGTGACCACGATCTCGGTCCCCGGTGCGCTCCACTTGGCCGCGTTGTCGAGCAGGTTGCGGACCGCCCGGTCGATCCGGGCTGCGTTCCCGATCACGACGGACGGCTCGAGGTCGGTCACGACCGTCGAGTCGCGGACGTGGCGGCGGAACGCCTCGACGCTGGCCCCGACCACCTCGTCGAGCCGGACGTCGCCGAAGCCGGCCGGCTGCTGGCCGTCGCGCGCGAGCTCGACGAGGTCGTTCACGATCGTCGTGAGCTCCTCGAGCTGGCCTCGGACGTCCACGAGGAGGCGTTCGCGCTCGCCGGCCTCGAGCGGCGCACCGCTCGCGAGCACGTCGATGTTCGTGCGGATGCTCGTGATGGGAGTGCGGAGCTCGTGGGACGCGTCTGCCACCAGCTGCTTCTGCGCGTTCACGGACGACTCCAGCGCCGCCAGCATGCCGTTGAAGCTGGTCGCCAGGCGTCCGATCTCGTCGCCCGGGGAGGGCGGGTCCTCGATCCGTAGCGACAGGTCGCCGGTCTCCGTCACCCGCTCCGCCGCCTCGGTGAGGCGGGCAACCGGCGCGGCGGCCGCGGCCGTCACCCCGCCGCCGAGCGCAACGGCAAGCGCGATCCCGCCGCCGGTCACGATCAGCAGGATGAACGCGAGCCGGCGCAGCGACGCGTCCACGTCGGTCAGGGGAAGCGCCAGCGTGAGGGTGAACCCCGCGATCCGCTCCGTGTACACGCGGTAGTGCGTCCCTTCGACGCGCCGGTCGAACAGCGCCGACTCCTCGGTGGGCGGCCGGGCGACGAAGTGGATGTCTGGCGAGTCTGCCGTCCGCACGACCTCGCCGTCCGGGGTCACGATCTGCATGAAGAACGTGCGCTGCCCGAGGAGCGGGGGAGGCACCTCGATATTCCCGTCGGCCACGCGGAGTGGGATCTGCCGTATCACCGCGGCGCGCTGTTGCAGCTGCTCGTCCACCTCACCGCGAAGCTGCCGGCGGACGACGAACCATGCCGCAACCGACGCGAGCACCACCGCGACCGCCACCGCGCCGGCGGCGGCGAGCGTCAGCCGGCGTCGGAAGCTCACGAGGGCTCCTTCATCACGTAGCCGACGCCCCGCACCGTGTGGATCAGCCGCGGCTCGTCCCCGGCCTCGGTCTTGCGCCGCAGGTAGCCCACGTACACCTCGAGCGCGTTCGAGGTCGGGCCGAAGTCGTAGCCCCAGACCCGGTCGAAGATCACCTCCCGGGTCAGGACCCGGCGCGGATTCAGGAGGAACAGCTCCAGCAGCAGGTACTCGGTCCTGGTCAGCTCGATCGACCGATCGGCGCGATGCACCTCGTGCGCCACGGGATCCAGCGTCAGGTCCGCGAACGCGAGCGGCTGCTCGTCGGCGTTCGCGGCGGTGCGGCGAAGCAGGGCCCGGATCCGGGCGAGGAGCTCATCGAGCGCGAAGGGCTTCACGAGGTAGTCGTCCGCCCCGGCGTCCAGGCCCTCGACGCGGTCCCCCACGGCGTCGCGCGCCGTCAGCATCAAGACCGGCGTCCGGTCCCCGGCGGCGCGGAGCTCGCGACAGGCGCGGAGGCCGTCGAGCCGTGGCATCAGCACGTCGAGCACGACGAGGTCGGGTGTCTCGGTGGCGATGCGCTCGAGGCCGTCCTGCCCGTCGACGGCGGTCGCGACCCGGTACCCGTGCGAGCGAAGGGCTCGTTCGAGCGCGTCCCGGACGGCTGGCTCGTCGTCCACGACGAGGATCCTCATTGCGGCAGTCTGCCGCACCGCGCTGAGAGCGGGCTGAGAGACGGAACGGAGCGATCCCCGGCGCCGGGCCGCCGGGAATCGCGTTCGGAGCGTCCTGGGAGAGAGGGGGTCAGAACAAGGACGTCTCCGCCGTCGTGCCGTCGGCGCCACCCGAGTCGCCCGGTGGCGCCAGCGGCCGGCCGTGCCACGGGTCCGGGAAGGGGAAGGGCAGCAGGTCGCCGCTCACGATCGCCGTCGACTGCTCCTCCAGCCCGGCGGCGCGCTCGTCGGCTTCCTCCTCGGTGATCCACCCGTTCTCGACCGCCGAGTCGAGCCGCCCCTGCAGCGCCTCGACCACCGCGTCCACGACGGCCGACACGTCGACGCCGTTGGCTTCGGCCACCTCCGCGATCGTCTGTCCGCCGCGAATCTCCTCGAGCAGCTCGACCGGGCCGATCCCGATGACGGCGGCGGCGGCCGCGACGGGTCCGTCCGCGAACCCCCACAGGCCGGGGCGACCCCACAGCGGCGGCCGGTCCAACTCGCCCTCGACGAAGGCGGTCACGCGCTCCTCCAGGTCCGCCGCTCGCGCGTCCGCTTCCTCCTGGGTCAGCTCGCCGTCCCCGACGGCCTGGTCCAGCCGCTCGCGCTGCGCCGCGACGATCGCGTCGACGACCGCCGACGGGTCGACGCCGTTGTCCTCCGCAACCTCGGCGACCGTCTGCCCGTCCCGCATCGCGGCCAGGAGCGCGCTCGATTCGATGCCGATCGTGTCGGCAGCCACGCCGATCAGGTCGGCGCCGAGCACCCCGGCACAGAGGGCGGCCGCCTCGTGGCCGCTGTCGGTCTCCGACGCCGCGAGGCCCACGCCGGGCGTGAACACCGTCGCGCCGAGCATGCCCCCGAGGGCGATCGAGCCTGCCACGACCCCGGTCATCACCAACCTCCGCCTCGCCATCGCGATCTCCTTTCGGTCGTCCAACGGACGGTCCAACGGTGGCGCCGGCGGATGAGGAGAACCTGAGGTCTGCCTGAAGGTTTGCTGACATGCCGTCAGTCGGGGGTTTGCCCCGTCGCGTAGGCTCGCTCGTCGATCCGCAGGGAGGCGGCGATGGCCGAGTTCCACGTTCTCTGCGAGGGCTACCTGTCGGACCAGGACGACCGCGTGGGTTCGACGGTCGGCTTCGCGCGCGACGGCGAAACGCTCGTCGTGATCGACCCCGGGCTCGTCTCGAGCCGGGGCGCGATCCTCGAACCGCTGGCCGGGCTCGGGACGGCGCCGGACGCGGTCACGGACGTCGTCATCTCGCACCATCACCCCGACCACACGCTGAACGTCGCGCTCTTCCCCACGGCGCGTGTGCACGACCATTGGGCGTGGTACCGCGACGACCTCTGGATCTCTCGGCCGGCCGAGGGATTCGAGTTGTCGCCTGGCATCCGCCTGATCGAGACGCCCGGTCACTCGCCGCAGGACGTCTCGACCCTCGTCGACACGGACGAGGGGCTCGTCGTCGCCACGCACCTGTGGTGGACCTCGGCGACGCCGATCGAGGATCCGTACGCGCCGGACCCCGGACTCCTGCATCGGAGCCGCGCGCGGGTGCTGGCGCTCCCGGGGCTCGCACGGATCGTGCCCGGCCACGGCGCGCCGTTCGTACCGGACGGCGAGACGCCCCGATAGACCCGACCCGGAGAGGAGGCGCCGTGCTCTCGCTCACCACCTATACGTTCTTCAAGTTCCTCCACGTGCTGCTCGCGATCGTCGCCGTGGGCTTCAACGCGTCGTACGGGATCTGGCTCGGGCGCGCGGCGCGCCAGCGCGACCACGAGGCCTTCGCGCTCCACGGCGTGAAGTTCCTCGACGACCGCGTCGCGAACCCGGCGTACGGGCTGTTGCTCGTGACGGGGCTGGTGATGGTGGTGGTCGGCGACGTCTCGCTGACGCAGTTCTGGCTCGCGACGGCGCTCGGGCTGTACGTCATCGCGGTCCTGCTCGGGCTGCTCGTCTACACGCCGACGCTGCGGGACCAGATCCGGTTGATCGAGGCCGGGACGGGAGCCACCGCCGAGTACGCGGCGCTCGCGAGGCGCGGCTCGATCGTCGGCGTCGTCCTCGCGGTCGACGTCGTCGCGATCGTCTTCCTGATGGTCACGAAACCGCTGCTCTGATCGATGCGAGCGAGGGTCGCACGGCGGGGTCGGCGGCGAGCCAGCGCTCGAACGCCGAACGCGCCGACGGCCACTCGCCGTCGAGCATCGAGAACCACGCCGTGTCGCGGTTCCGTCCCTTGACGATCATGTGCTGGCGGAACACGCCCTCGAACGTGAACCCCAGCCGGAGCGCCGCCGCGCGGGAACGATCGTTCAGCGCGTCGCACTTCCACTCGACGCGCCGGTGCCCCAGCCGCTCGAACGACTCGCGCAACATCAGGTAGGTGGCCTCGGTGTTGGCCTCCGAGCGCTGCGCGGCCGGCGTGTGCCAGATGTGCCCGAGCTCGAGGCGGCGCGCGTCCAGGTCGACGTTGAGGAAGCTCGCCATACCGGCCGGACCGTGCGGCCCCACGACGGCGAGGAACAGCGGGTCGTCCGACGGCGCGATCGATGCGATCCACGAGCGCATCTCGGCCTCGTCGCCGAAGGGTCCGTATGACAGATAGGCCCACAACCGGGCCGCCTCGTCGCTTCCGTCGTGGGCGGCCCGCCACAGAGCGTGTCCGTGCGCGTCGGGATCCACGGGGTCCAGCGCGACGTACCGGCCCTCGAGTCGTCGCCGCTCGGGAGGTCTCGCCGGACCGCCCCCGACCGGCGCCCCCACGGGTGGGTCGCTCCTCATGGTCGCGGAAGCATCCCACGGGGTTCCGGATGCGCCTCGGGTGGGTATGTCTTTCATCGTCCCCGACCCGCAGGAGGGCGAGATGAGCGCGACCGACACGATGCGATGGATGGGCCGGAGCGCCCGCGGCAGGGCCCACGCCGTGGGCCATTCGATGAAGGACCGCGTCCTCGAGAAGCGGCTCGAGCGCACGACCGACGAGGCCGACCGTCTTCGGCTCGAGAACGACATGCTTCGCGATGAGGTCGCGGAGACCCGCACCGAGCATCAGCGGATCCTCGACGTGCTCGAGACGCGCCTTTCGGAGGCCGAGTCCGGTACGAAGAAGACGCACCGCGGCCGCTGGGTGCTCTTCCTGATGGCCCTCGGCGGCGGCGCCTACGCGATCATCCGGACGCGGACCGCCGGCAACGGGCACGGTGAGTGGGAGGCGGACGATCGGACCGGTCCCGCCGTGACCCAGACGAGCACGGCCACGATCTGAGCCGCCGGCTCGAGCGGACCGAAGTCGGCGTCCGTCAGCCACCGACGATCAGGACGACGGCGACCAGCGCGAACGCGAGGCCCACCTGCTGCGCTCGGGCGATGGGCTCGGCGAGCACGAGCCGCGCGAGGACGACGGTGACCACCGGGAAGAGCGAACCCAGCACCGAGACCACGACGAGCGATCCTCGCTGCAACGCGAGCGCCAGCGACATGGTGGCGCCGGCGTCGACTACTCCCGTCCACAGGGCGAAGGAGACGTTCCGACGGGACGCCGGGACGTCGGCCGGGCCTCTGGTCGCGAGGACGAACGACCACAGCGCGATCCCGGCCACGAGCTTGGTCGCGACCACCGGCCACAGCCCCGCCTCTGCTGACGTCTGGGCGAAGGCGACGTTCGCGAGCCCGAGCCCCACGCCGGCTCCCGCCGCGATGAGGAGGACGCGGGTGGACGCGCGCGCGGACGCCCGCCCCGAACCGCCGGCCCCCCCCACCAGCGCCACGGCGACGACCGCGAGCCCGATCCCCGCCATCGCCACGGCGCTCGGACGTTCCCCTTGGGCGAGACCCACGACCGTGGGGACGACGGCCGCCACGACCGCAACGGTCGGCGCGGCGACGTTCATCGGGCCGATGGCCAGCGAGCGGTAGAGCATCGTCGCACCGACGGCGCCGACGGCGCCGGCCGCGGCGCCCCAGGCGAGGTCTCCGGTGGGCGCGAGCGGGCCGGTGAACACCGGCGCCAGGGCGAGCAGCAGCGCGAGTCCGACCACCTGCGAGACACCGGCGACCCGCTCGGCGCGCCACCCCGACGAGGCGAACCCACCCAGGAAGTCGGCGGTACCCCACAGCACCGAGGCGAGGCCGGCGAGCGCGGCGGGCATCGGGCGCTGAGCCTACCCACCTCGGAGGGGCTCTTCGGCGGCGGCGGGCTATCCTCGGCTCATGCCGCTCCACCGGCTGCACGAGCCCGACGAGCCCCTCGTCGCCCCCGCCATCGTGGCGGCGTTCGACGGATGGATCGACGCGGGCGGCGCCTCGACGGCGGCGGCGGAGCAGATCGCCCGCGACGCCGAGCCGATCGTCACGTTCACGTCGGACGATCTCTACGACTACCGGTCGCGCCGGCCGGTGCTCGACATCGTGGACGGCACGTTGACGGAGCTGACCTGGCCCGTCCTCGCGATCAAGCGGGCGCGCGCCGGCGGCCGGGACCTGCTCGTCCTCTCCGGACCCGAGCCCGACTTTCGCTGGCGCGAGCTCGGGCGCGACGTGCTCGAGCTCGCCATGCGGCTCGGTGTGGTCGAGTGGGTGAGCCTCGGCGCGATCCCCGCGGCGGTGCCGCATACCCGGGCCGTGCCGATCCTGGCGACGTCCTCCAAGCCCGGATTGCTGCACGACGACGAGCAGGTCGGGCCCCAGGGGCTCCTCCGCGTCCCCGCCGCGGCCCTCTCGACGATCGAGCACCAGATCACCGGGGGCGGCATCCCGGCGGTGGGGTTCTACGCCCAGGTGCCCCACTACGTCGGCGGCTCGTACCCGGCCGCGACCATCGCCATCCTGGAGCACGCGGGCCGTCACCTCGGCGTCGAGGCCCCCCTCGGCGAGCTCCCGAACGAGGCCCTCGCCCAGCGGGAGCGACTGGACACGGTGGTCGAGGCCGACGACGACTCGCGGACCTACGTCGCGCGCCTGGAGACGGTGGTGGACAACGAGGAGCTTCCGACCGGGGACGAGCTCGTCGGCGAGATCGAGCGCTTCCTCCAGCAGCGCGACGGCGGAGGAGGCCCGTCGGGTCAGGGACCCCTCCACTAGGCTCTGGGACGTGCGGTTCGCGCCGAAGGAACTCGGCTTCATCGCCGATCCGTACCCGGTCTACGCGGAGCTCCGGGAGCGCGCGCCAGTCCTCTACGACGAGCCGACGGATCACTGGCTCGTGTCACGCTACGGGGACGTCAACGCGTTGCTCCGCGACCGTCGCCTCGGCAGGACGTACCTGCACGTCGCCTCGCACGCGGAGATGGGACGCCCCGATCCCCCGGAGTGGCACGAGCCGTTCTGGCATCTGATCAACGCGGGCATCCTCGACATGGAGCCGCCCGATCACACGAGGGTTCGGCGCCTGGTCGCCAAGGCGTTCACCCCGCGTTTCGTCGAGAGCCTCCGCCCCCGGGTCGGTGCGATCATGGCCTCGCTCCTCGACGACGTGGCCGGCGCCGGCGAGTTCGATCTCCTGCCGCACGTCGCCGAGCCGCTGCCGGTGACAGTCATCGCCGAGATGCTCGGGGTGCCGGCGGCCGACCACCACCTGCTTCGGCCGTGGTCGGCCGACATCTGCAAGATGTACGAGTTGAGCCCCTCGCCGGCCTCCCAGCGAGACGCCGTTCGGGCCAGCACGGAGTTCTCCGAGTACTTGCGAGTGCTCGCTCGCGAGCGCGGCCGCGACGGGGGCGAGGACCTCATCTCCCGGCTGGCGCAGGTCGTGGACGAGGGCGAGACGCTCACGGAGGACGAGCTCGTCGGCACCTGTGTGCTCCTGCTGAACGCCGGCCACGAGGCCACGGTCAACTCGACGCTGATCGGCTGGTGGAGCCTCTTCCGACATCCCGAACGGCTGAATGAGCTGCGCGAGGATCGCTCGCTGCTGCCGACCGCGGTCGAGGAGCTCCTGCGGTTCGACACCCCCCTGCAGATGTTCGAGCGATGGGTGCTCGAGCCGATCGAGGTGCGCGGGGTCCGGATCCCCCAGGGGGCCGAGCTCGGCCTCCTCTTCGGATCGGCCAATCGCGACCCCGCCGCGTTCGACCGGCCCGACGAGCTCGACCTCGCGCGGGAGCCGAACCCGCATCTCACGTTCGGCGCGGGAATCCACTTCTGCCTCGGCGCCCCGCTGGGCCGACAGGAGCTGCAGGTCTCGTTCAGCACGCTGATGGACCGGTTCCCGAACCTCGAGCTCGTCGAGGAGCCCACCTGGAAGGCCAATTACGTCATCCGTGGTCTGGAGGGGCTCCTCGTCCGCCCGTAGCCTGTCCGAGATGCCGAACGACCCTCCGTCCCAACGCACGCAGGTCCGCCGCCACCCCGAGCGCGGGATCTACGACCGCGAGACGATCGACGCGATCCTCGACGAGGCCCTCATCTGCCACGTGGCATGGGTGACCCCGGAGGGGAGCCCGCGCGTGATCCCGACGATCCACGTCCGGGTGGGCGACACGCTGTACATCCACGGCTCCCAGGCCTCCCATACGCTCCGAGGCCTCCGGACGGGCGTCGAGTGCTGCATCGAGACGACGCTGATCGACGGCATCGACCTCGCGCGTTCGACGCCGATGCATTCGCTCAACTATCGATCGGTGGTCCTCTACGGGATCGCGCGCGAGGTCGACGACGCCCAGGAGAAGGACCGTGCGCAGCGTGCGCTCGTCGAGCACGTCGTCCCGGGCCGCACCGCCGAGGTCCGCATGCCGAACGAGAAGGAGCTCGGGGAGACGGCCATCCTCGCCCTCACGCTGGACGAGGCCTCGGCCAAGGTTCGCACGGGCGACCCGAAGGACCCCCGGGAGGACCTCGGTCTGCCGGTGTGGGCGGGAGTGCTCCCGCTGCGCACCGTCCCCGGGGAACCCGTCGAGTCCGCCGACCTCCGCCCCGGCATCGGGACCCCCGAGTACCTCGCCCGCTACTCCCGACCGCGCCGCTGACCCGGTCGCCGTCGGCGTCGGCCCCGGCCCGTAGGCTGACCCGCCGTGGACCCTTCCGCCACGCCGGCCCTCCGCCAGAGCCTCCGCGAGCTGCCGGCCTCGGCCTGGGTGTTGTTCGCCGGGACGTTCGTGAACCGGCTCGGGACGTTCGTGCTGCCGTTCATGACGCTCTACCTGACGGGGCGCGGGTACTCGGCGCCGCAAGCAGGCGTCGCGATCGCGGCCTTTGGCCTCGGCGGCCTCGTGGCGCAGATGGTCGGCGGCCTGCTCGCCGACCGGATCGGGCGACGGAACACGATCGCGCTCTCGATGCTGGCGGCCGGCGCGCTCACGCTCGTCCTCTGGCGGGCCGAGACGCTGGCCCAGATCTACCCGTTGATGTTCGGCGTCGCCTGCTTCGGCGAGCTCCACCGCCCCGCCGCCGGCGCGCTGATCGCGGACCTCGTGCCCAGCGAACGCCGGGTGGCGGCCTTCACCGTCTTCCGGCTGGCGATCAACGTGGGCTGGGCCGCCGGGCTCGCGCTCGGCGGGTTCCTGGCCCAGCGCAACTTCGGCCTCCTGTTCATCGGGGACGCCGCCACCTCGATCACGTTTGGGCTCATCTCCCTGTTCGCCCTCCCGCACGGCACGCGGACGGCGCGCCGCGACGAGGTCGACCGTCCGAGCGCTCGCGCCTCGATCCTCGCGGACCGGCCCTTCCTCCTCTTCCTCGCCGCCGCGCTCCTGAGCGCGTCCGTGTATGCGCAGAACGTCTCCTCGTTCCCGCTCCACGTGAGCGATGCGGGCTACGGTCCCTCGACCTACGGGATCCTCCAGTCACTGAACGGCGTCATCGTCGTCGTCGCCGAGCTGCCGGTGATCGCCTGGGTCCAGCGACGCGAGCGGTTCCTCATGGTGGGGACCAGCAGCCTCCTGATCGGGCTGGCGTTCGGATCCCTCCTGTTCGCCGAGACGCTACCCCTGCTCGTCGCGATGGTCGCCGTGTGGACCCTCGGAGAGATCATGGGTGCCTCTCCCGCCACCGCCATCGCCGCCGATCGGGCCCCGGACTACGCACGCGGCCGGTATCAGTCCGCCCTCGGATCGACGTGGAGCGCGGCGTTCATCCTCGGACCAATCCTCGGCACGGTCGTGTACTCGGTCGACCCGGCGATCCTCTGGTGGGCCTGCGCGGTCCTCGGTCTCGTCGCGTTCGGGCTCTGCATCGCCGCCCGGCGTTCGCGGCTGCCGGCTCCCCCGCGTGGAGTTGACGCACCAACCACGTAGCGGTTAGATATATCGGAGCGATATACTGTGCCGATATATCGACGCTCGGTGCCGGTCCGGATCCTACCGACCGGAGAGACACGGAAGGGAACGGAACGGATGCTGGAGCTCGCGATCCTCGGACTGCTGAAAGAGCGGTCCATGCACGGCTACCAGCTCTCGAAGCGCCTGACCGACAGCCTCGGCGGGTTCTGGCGGGTCTCCTACGGCTCGCTGTATCCGTCGCTGAAGCGCCTGGAGGCGCAGGGTGCGGTCGAGCTGGTCTTCGACGAGCAGGAGGTCGGCCGCCGGAAGAACGTCTACCGGATCACCGAGAAGGGCGAGGGGCTGTTCCGCGAGCTCCTCGAGGAGGCCGGCGCGGACGCCACGGGCGAGGAGAACCGATTCCGGGTGCGCCTGGCGTTCTTCAAGTACCTCGCGCCGGAGTCGCGGATCCGCCTGCTCGAGCGGCGGCGGGCGTTCCTGGAGGAGCGCCTGGACACGCTCACGGCGTCGCTTGCGACGCACGACGACACGTACACGCTCTCGCTGATGCAGCACGGGCGCGAGACCACCGAGCAGGACATCGCGTGGCTGACCGGCCTGATCGCCGCGGAGCGTCGCACCACCGAGACCGTCACCACGGGGGGGTCCAAGCGCCGGGAGCAACGGGCGCTTCGGAGGAAGGAGCGCACCTCATGAGCAAGGTCAGGCTCGCGATCGTCGGCGTGGGCAACTGCGCGTCGTCGCTCGTGCAGGGACTCGAGTACTACAAGGGCGCCGACCCCGGCGAGACCGTCCCCGGCCTCATGCACGTCGACCTCGGCGGCTACCACGTCCGCGACGTGGAGATCGTCGCGGCGTTCGACGTCGACGCGAAGAAGGTCGGCACGGACGTCGCCGAGGCGATCGTCTCCGAGCCCAACAACACGATCCGCTTCGCCGACGTCCCCCACCTCGGGATCGAGGTCCGTCGCGGGCCGACCCTGGACGGGCTCGGCCGCTACTACCGCGAGACGATCGAGGAGTCGGAGGTCGCACCGGTCGACGTCGCGCAGGCCCTCCGGGACACCGAGGCGGACGTCCTCGTCTGCTACCTCCCGGTCGGCTCCGAGGAGGCCGCGAAGCACTACGCGCAGGCCGCGATCGACGCCGGCGTCGCGTTCGTGAACTGCCTCCCGGTGTTCATCGCGTCGGATCGAGCGTGGGCGCGGAAGTTCGTGGCGGCCGGCGTGCCGATCGTGGGCGACGACATCAAGAGCCAGGTCGGCGCGACGATCGTCCACCGCGTCCTCACCAAGCTCTTCGAGGACCGGGGCATCAAGCTGAACCGGACCTACCAGCTGAACTTCGGCGGCAACATGGACTTCATGAACATGCTCGAGCGCGACCGGCTCGCGTCGAAGAAGAAGTCCAAGACACAGTCCGTGCAGTCGCAGATGCGCAAGCAGCTCGACGGCAAGGACATCCACATCGGCCCGAGCGACTACGTCCCGTGGCTCGAGGACCGCAAGTGGGCGCAGATCCGGCTCGAGGGCCAGGCGTTCGGCGACGTGCCGCTCAACGTCGAGCTCAAGCTCGAGGTCCATGACAGCCCCAACTCGGCGGGCATCGTGATCGACGCGATCCGCAGCGCCAAGCTCGCACTCGACCGCGGCGTCGCCGGCCCGCTGATCGGCGCGAGCGCGTACTTCATGAAGTCGCCCCCGGTGCAGTTCAGCGACGAGGCCGCACGCGAGATGGTCGAGGAGTTCATCATCGGCAACGGCGAGAGCAAGGCCGCCGACTGGACCGCGTTCTTCGACACCCAGCCGGCCGAGGCGTAAACCGGGCCCACCTCGGCTCGACGGCGGGACTCGCCGCAAGCCCCATCTTCGAGACCCGTGCGATGCGTCCCCGGACGATCGCGCGAGCCGCCTTCTCGTCTGGACGAGGAAGGAGACCACATGCGAACGACCCGCATGAACCCGGACACCGTCGCCCCGCCGATCGGGAGCTACTCCCATGCGGTTCGCGTCGAGACCGCGGAGGCCGTGTGGATCCATGTCTCGGGCCAGATCGCGTTCGACCGAGGAGGCAGCCTCGTCGGAGCGGGCGACCTCGCGGCGCAGACGGAACAGGTCTTCGAGAACCTTCAGGAGGTGCTCCGAGCGAACGGCGCCACGTTCGCGGATGTCGTGAAGATCCAGACCTACTTCACGACGCTGGTGGGCCTGCAGGAGAGCCGCGAGGTGCGCGCCCGGTACCTGCCCGACGAGCCGCCGGCCAGTACGGCGGTCCAGGTCGCGGCCCTCGTCGTTCCGGATGCCCTCGTGGAGGTCGACGTGGTGGCGGTGGTGGCCGCATGACGCGGATCGCGGTCCTCGGGCTCGGGGCGATGGGCCGCCCGATCGCCGCGCGGCTGCTCGACGCCGGACACGACCTCCGCGTCTGGAACCGGACGCCGGGCCACGACGCCGAGCTGGTGAATGCGGGCGCCGTCCGGGCGCCGTCGCCGGCCGAGGCGACGAGCGACGTCCAGGTGGCGATCACGATGCTCGCCGACCCGGCGGCGCTCGAGGACGTGCTCTTCGGACAGGCGGGCGTCGCCTCGACGATCGCCCCCGGCGCCACGCTGATCGACATGTCCACCGTGGGCCCGACCGCGATCCGATCGGCGGCCGAGCGGCTCGCACCTGTCGGCGTCCTCGACGCGCCGGTCCTGGGGAGCGTCCCGCACGCGGAGGGCGGAACGTGACGATCCTCGTCGGCGGAACCCCCGGCGGCTTCGAGGCTCACGCCGCCCTCCTCGGTCTGCTGGGGAGGACGCTGCACGTGGGCCCGTTGGGGGCGGGAGCGGCCGTCAAGCTGGCCGCGAACGCGGCCGCGATCTCCTCGCTGGTCGGGGTCGCCGAGGTGTTGACCCTCACCGACCGGGCCGGGCTCGATCCCGGGACCGTGCTGGACGCGCTCGGGGCCGGACCCCTGTCCTCGTTGATCGCGCGATGGCGCGACCGGATCCTCGACGCGAGCGGTGAGACCAACTTCCGTCTGGCCTTGGCCCGCAAGGACCTCGAGCTCGTGCTCGACGAGGCCGGCCGCGTGGGGATCGAGCTTCGCGTCCCTGGCGCGGCGGCCACACGGTTCGACGACGCGCTCTCCGCGGGTCGGGGAGAGGACGACTTCTCGTCCGTCGCCACATCGATCAGGTCGTGAGGTTGCGCCCTCGATGAACGACGGGGTTTCGCGGATCGGAACTCGACAAGCGGGCGGCGCCCAGGATACAACGCGCCAGGGTGGGTGAAGGACCGGAACGTCCGACCGCCGCGTCGCCTCAGTGGTTCTTCTTCGACCACGCCTTCGAGGGGATGTTGGTGTGCAGCGCGCGAGACGGGGTCGTCGTCGCGGCCAACGACGCCTGGCTCGAGCTGACCGGGTACGAGCTTGCCGAGGTCGTCGGGCGGACCTGGGCCGAGCTCGCCTTCACCGGCGAGCCGCACGAGGTGCGTCTGCGGACCGCCGCGGCCGACGACCGGATCGTCGAACGGCGATCGCGCCCCATCGAGATCGACGGGGAACCGTACGTCCTCATCACGGCGACCGACCTGACCGAGGGACGCCGGCTGCTCATCGACCTCGAGCGCAGCCGCTCCGACCTGGCGAGGGCGCAGGCCATGACGCGCGTCGGGAGCTTCACGTTCGACGTTCGAACGAACGAGGTGCTCGCGTCCGACGAGTTCCTCCGCCTGTTCGCCACGAACGCGGCCGACTTCCAGGGCACGCTCGACGATGTGTTGCGCCGGCTGCACCCGGAGGACATCCCCCTGGTCCTCGAGGGCGTCCGCGCGATCGTCGAGGACCACGTGGTCCCGACCACGAGGGTGCGGCTGCTCCCGGCCGACGGCCGGACTCGCTGGCTGGAGGGGCAAGGGGAGATCGAGTTCGATCCCGCCGGGAACCCGGTGCGGGTGTTCGGCACGGCCCAGGACGTGACCGAGCGGATCGCCCTCGAGCAGGAGGGCCGGCGCCTGTTCGCCCGCGTCGTGGAGCTCCGCGAGGCCGACCGTCGGGAGATCGCGGAGGAGGTGCAGGACGGCCTGCTCCAGACGCTCGCCGCGTTGCTGCTCCGGATCGAGTCGCTGACCGAGGGCGGCGACCAGCGGGCGCGGAGAGATCTGGACCAGGTTGCGGAGGCCGTCCGCGGCTCGATGGAGCGGCTGCGCCGCCTCGTGTTCGACCTGCGTCCGAGCGCGCTCGACCACGGGATCGGAGCCGCGGTCGAGGAGCTCGCGTCCCGCATGCTCGCGGCGTGGGACCTCGACGTGGACGTCCAGGACGCGACGAGCGACACGCTCAGCGACGAGCTCCGTGCCACGGTCTACCGATTCCTCCGCGAGGCGCTCGCGGCGCTCGCGCCCGGGACGGCGGCCGTGCGGATCGCCGTGGAGGACGACCTGCTCGTCGAGGTTCGCCATCGCGGGCCGGGCCGCCTGGGCGAAGGGGACCGGCCGCTCCTCGAGGAGGCCGCGCAGCTCGCCGGCGGGACGCTCGAGGTGGAGGCGGACGGCGAGACGTTCCTGCTGCTCCGCCTCCCCAACCCCACCGCGCTTCCGGTCGAGCCCTAAACGGCGGCTACCATCGCCCGCATGGAGGGCACCGTCGCGCGCGCGCGCGCCGCGCTCCGCAGTCCGGACTTCCGCCGGCTGTTCGCGATCCGGATGGTGTCGCAGTCCGCCGACGGCCTGTTCCAGGTCGCCCTGCTCGCATCCATCATCTTCTCTCCCGAGGAGCAGAGCACGACCGTCGGCTTCGCGATCGCCACGGTGATCATCTCGCTCCCCTTCTCGATCCTCGGGCCGTTCACCGGCGTCTTCATCGATCGGTGGTCCCGCCGGAAGATCCTGATCGTCGCGCCGCTGCTCCGCACCGCGCTGGTGGGGCTGGTGCTGTTCGATCCGACGTCGGCGCCCGTTCCGTTCTACCTGGGCGCCCTGTGGGTGCTGTCGGTCAACCGCTTCTACCTGGCGACGGCCGTGGCCGTCGTTCCCCGCCTCGTCCCCACCGAAGACCTGCTGATCGCGAACTCGATCTCGGTCGTGGGGGGAACCGTGGCGTTGCTTGCCGGGTTCTTCGTCGGAGGCCGACTCGCCGACCACTTCGGCGAAACGCTCGTCGTCGCACTCGCGGGCGCGCAGTGGCTCATCACATCCGCCATCGCGAGGCGGATCGGCTCGCCGCTGATCCCCCATCAGCTCCCCGAGGCGCCGATGCGCGACGAGGTGCGGCGCGTGTTGCACGAGTTCGCCGACGGCGCGAGCCGCCTCGTGCACACCCCACGGGCCCTCGGCCCGATCGTGTCGATCACGCTGGACCAGATGGGCCAGGGCATCGTGCTCGTCCTGTCGCTGTTCGTGTTCCGCGACCGGTTCGAGGAGGGCGTGGTCTCGTTCTCCAACCTGGTCGGGGCCGGGGGCGTCGGCGTCTTCGCCGGGATCCTCACCGTCGGGAAGCTCGAGGAGCGATTCGCCAAGGAGCGGATCGTCGCCGGCTCCTTCTTCCTCGGTGGGCTGGTGCTCATCGCCGTGTCGCTCGCGATCAACGAATGGTCGGTGCTGCTCGCCAGCTTCGCGGTGGGCCTCACGTTCGCGTGGAAGAAGATCCCCGTGGACACGCTGGTGCAGGAGTCCGTCCCGGACGGCTATCGCGGTCGGATCTTCGCCGTGTACGACGTCGCGTACAACCTCTCGCGCGTCGCCGCGGCCTTCCTCGCGATCCCCATGCTCCCCGCGCTCGGCGAGGCGTGGTCGGTCGCGCTGATCGGCGTGATCTTCTTGCTCTGGTCGCCGGTGCTCCCGTGGTGGATCGGCCGGACGCCGGAGCTCCGGATCCGCTTCTACGAGGGCGCGCGGGCCGAGGAGGAACCGCGAGCGGTCGTCTGGGGCGGCGTCGAGGAGGGAGTCGAGGTCCGACGCCGCTGGCTCGACGAGCGCGACGGCGAGCGACGGATGCGCTATCGCCTCGCGATGCGCGACGGCACCGTCATCGAGGTCTCCAAGGGCGACGCCGAGACCGACTGGCGCATCGACCGCGAGCTCGACTAGGCCGAGAGGGCCTCGTCGACGGGGTGGGGGGCCGCGGCGATCCCGCCACCCGCCGGGTCGGCCGCGATCGCCCCCCGGCGGGCGAGCACCCATAGGCCCACCAGGCCGGTCGCGAGCGCGATCACCCCGCCGCCGGCGAGCCCGGCGCGAGCGCCCAGGTGCTCGCCGACCCAGCCCGCGATCGGCCCCGCGATGGGCGTGGTCCCGAGGAACACGATCCCGTACAGCGCCATCACGCGTCCGCGCATCTCCGGGCGGGAGGTCAGCTGGAGCACGGAGTTGGCCGTCACGAAGAACACGATCGACGCGACGCCCAGCGGGAGCATCGCCGCGACCGCGACGCCGAGCGTCGGCGCGAAGGCGACCAGGGTCGTCACGATGCCGACGCCGACGGCGGCCAGCGCGAGGCGGCGCTCGCTCGGGTTGGGACGACCGGCCATGACGAGCGCACCGAGAAGCGAGCCCACCCCCGTCACGGAGAGCAGGAGCCCCAGCGTGCCGGC
>JBOGVL010000005.1:0-26399 GCA_050692535.1 Actinomycetota bacterium
ACCCGGGCCATCGCCTCCCGCTTGCCGGCCAGGTTGTGCGTCGTGATCGCCTCGGCGATCTGCTCGCCGATGCGTTTCACCGGGCTCATCGCGTGCATGGCGCCCTGGAAGATGATCGAGGCTCCGGTCCACCGGACCGCGCGAAGCCGCGAAGCCTTCATCTTCAGGACGTCGTCATCCCCCAGGAGGATCTCGCCTTCGATCGTCGTCCTCGGCGGCAGGAGCCGGAGCACCGCCCCGGCGACGGTCGACTTCCCGCACCCGGATTCGCCCGCCAACCCGACGACCTCACCGCGACCGATGTCGAGGGACACCCCTCGGACGGCGCCGACGCCTCCCGTCTGCGTCTGATAGGTCACCCGGAGGTCGTGGATCGACAGGACGGTCATCGGTCTCGCAGCCTCGGGTTGATGATCTGGTCGAGCGCGAAGCCGATCATCGTGAAGGACAGGACGACCAGGACGATGCTCACGCCCGGCGCACCCAGCCACCACCACGCGCCGAGCGTGGACGCGCCGGCGTTGTTCGCCTGCTCGAGGATCTGGCCCCAGGAGATGCTGAAGGGGTCGCCGAGGCCGAGGAACGAGAGCGCCGTCTCGGACAGGATCGCGATCGCGACGATCAGCACCGTGTTCGCCATGATCACCGGCATGACGTTGGGCAGGACATGGCGGGTCACGATGTGCCAGTTGCTGGCACCGAGGGCGCGCGCCCGCTCGATGTACGGCCGTTCCTTCACGGAGAGGGTCTGGGCGCGGACGAGACGTGCCGTGCTCGGCCACGTCGTCAACCCGATGACCAGCACGATGATGAACAACGACTGTCCGAAGATCGAGGCGAGCGAGATCGCGAGCACGAGCCACGGGATCACGAGTCCCCAGTCGGTGATGCGCATGAGGAGCGAGTCGACCGATCCGCCGCGAAAGCCGGCCGCGAGACCGATGACGGAGCCGATCACCATCGTGATCGCCGTGGCCGACAGGCCGACGAGCAGGGAGACCTTGGCTCCCTGGATGGTCAGCGTCAGGACGGATCGCCCCTGGTCGTCGGTGCCGAAGGGGAAGTCCCGGCTGGGCGGCTGCAGGGGTTCGCCGACGGCCTCGGTGATCCGGGTCCCCGAAGGCCCGGCGATAACGGCGAAGATCGCGACGCCGATGAAGAAGGCGAGGATCACCAGGCCGGCGACGCCCATCTTGTCCTTGCGGAACGCGCGCCAGAATCGCCGCACGGAGGCTCGCCGCCTCGTCCACACGAGTCGCCGAGGCTTCCCCGGTGGGATGGGGGGCGGGCCCTCCCCGAGGTCGACGTCGATCGGCGCGTCCTGGCCGACGTGGAGCGGTGGTGTCTGCATGGTTCAAGCCTCCCGGACCCGTGGGTCGAGGTATGCGTAGACGAAGTCCGCGGCGAGGTTGAACACGATCACCGCGATCGTGAAGAAGAGGAAGAGGCCCTGGAGGAGCCAGTAGTCCTTGGCGAGGATCGCCGTGTACGTGAGGAGGCCGAGCCCCTGGTAGGAGAAGACGACCTCGACCGTGATGGCGCCGCCGATGACGTAGCCGATCGAGAGTGCGACCAGGGTGACGGTCGGGAGCAGCGCGTTGCGGACGGCGTGCCGGCGAAGGACGAACCGCTCCGGCACCCCTTTCGCTCGCGCCGTCGAGATGTACTCCTCGCCGAGAACGTCGAGGAGCGAGGAGCGCATCACCAGGTAGAACTCGCCGATGAACGCGAGGGTCAGGGTGAGCACCGGCAGGAACAAGTGATTCGCCACGTCGAGGACGTAGCCCCACGTGCTGAGCTCGGCCGCGTTCGTCGAGATCCGGCCGCCTACGGGGAACCATCCGAGCGTGGTCGAGAACAGGAGCAGGAGGAGCATCCCGAGCCAGAACTCGGGCATCGAGTAGAGCACCAACGATCCGACCATGGACGTCCGGTCGAAGACGCTTCCCCTTCGCCACCCCGATCGGATCCCCAGCCAGATGCCGATCACCATCGAGAAGAGCGTGGACAGGCCGACCAGGAGCAGCGTCGGCCAGAGGAACCGGAAGAAGATATCGAGCACCTGCTCACCCTGATAGAAGCTCGAGGCCCCGAGCTTGAGCGTGGCGGTGTCCTTCACGTACTCGGTGAACTGGCCCCACGTCGACAGGTCGAGCCCGTACTCCTCGATCAGCGCCGCGCGTTCCTCGGGAGAGATGTTGGCTCCCTGCCCTCGGGTCAGGAAGGAGATCGGGTCCCCCGGCGACCAGACGCGGAACAGGAAGAAGTTGAAGATCAGGACCGCGACGAGCGTGACGAACGCCTGGACGACCTTGCGGACCACATATCGGCGAGTTCCCACCCCTCGGCCCGCCCGGCCGCAGCCCCGGCTAGGCCTCCTCCTCTCCTTCGCGACGACGGCGAACCATCACGACGGCTCCGATCACCACGATCGCGGCGACGATGCCGATCCACACGCCGGCGGGCACCCCGCCCTCGCTGGCGGATCCTCCGCCCTGCGCCCCGCCCTCGCCGCTCACCGGACGGATGTTGATGTCGGAGTAGTGCCCGTACTGGAAGAGGATGGCGCCCTGCTCGCTGGGCTGGGGCACGAACCCCGTCCACTGATCGCTTCGGTAGGCCTGGAGGTAGGTCTCGTACCAGAGCACGATCTCCGGCCGGTCGTCGTAGAGGATCTGCTGGAGCTCGTCGATGATCTGCTGGCGCTCCTCGACCGTCGGGACCGTCTGGGACTCGGAATACAGATCGTCGTACTCGTCGCTCGAATAGCACGTGTCGCTCCACGTCCCGCACTGGCCCGTCGTGTAGGTCCCGAGCTGGAAGTTCGGGTCGGGCTCGACGCCCCAGCCCCAGATGTACATGTCCCAGTCGTTGGAGTACCAGGTGTCGGTGAGCTTGGCGTCGTTCACCGCCTCCGTGACCGTGGCGATACCGACGTCCATGAGCCATTCGCTGATGAACTCCCCGGCGGTGATCGTGTCGGGGTTCTCCGTGCGCACGATGAACCGGAGCTCCAGCGGCTCACCACCGCCCGGCATCTCCCGGATACCGTCGTTGTCGGTGTCCAGGTATCCGGCCTCGTCGAGGATGCGCCTCGCCTCCTCGGGATCGTGGTTCACGAGGTTGGGCGGGTCGTGGTGCCATCGAGGGTCGAGGACGACGGTGGCGCCCGGGGTCGCGTAGCCGAGCCGCACGCGGTCGACGAGCGTCTGACGGTCGATCGCATGCTCGACGGCGAGGCGGAACTGCGGATCGGTCGTGGCCGGGTGATGGTTCCAGCCGACATCACTGCAGTACTCCACGTCGTCCGTGCACTGGTTGAAGCTCATCTGGACGAACGTCGTGGCCCGTCCTTCGTTCAGGGTGATGTTCGGATCCCCTTCCATGGACTGGAAGAGGCTCGCCGGGATGTCGTCGGCGAAGTCGATCTCGCCCTGCTGCAGGGCCTGGATCATCGTCTCCTCGTTCTGGAAGACACGGAACACGAACTCGTCGACCACGGGGGCGCCGCCCCAGTAGTCCGGGTTCGCCTCGAGCCGCCAGAAATCTCCCCGGCGCCACTCGACCAACTCGAATGGCCCGGTGCCGATGGCATCCGGGAAGCCCTTCCATTCCCGGGCGGCAGCTCGGTCCTCGTACTGGCTGAAGATGTGTTCGGGCACGATGTAGATGTACGGGGGGTAGAGCGGCGCGCTCGTCGGGACGGTCGTCCTCCATACGAGCGTCGTGTCGTCCGTCGCGACGATCTCGTCCGTGAACGGCAGGTAGTCGGTGTACGCCCCGATGCCCTCCTCGAGGATGAAGTTGAAGGTGAACGCGATGTCCCCGGCGGTGAACGGCGTGCCGTCGTGCCACGTTATGTCGTCGCGGATCTGGAACGTCCACGTGAGGCCGTCCTCGCTCTGCTCCCAGCTCTCGGCGAGGTTCGGGGACGTGCTCATGTCCTCCTGTCCCCACGTCAAGAAGGTGTCGTAGACCAGATCGGCCGTGGAGTACTCGGGCGTCTCGATCATGAACATCGGATTGAAGGTGATCGCGTCGTTCACCATCCCGACGGTGAAGGTGACCTTCTCGTCCGCCGGAGAGGCGGACTCCTGCGCGCCGGCGCCCATCGCGAACCCGGCCACGGCGAGCCCGGCGGTGAGCGTGACGGCGACCACGATCCTGAACGTGCGCCTCATGGTGCCCCCCTATGAGGAAGTTGATCGACCGTTCAACGGCAACCGCAAGACGCTAGCACGGGCGTTCGAAATGCGCGCCTAGAGGATTCCCGCCAGGTCGATCTCCTCGTAGTCGTTCTCGCAGGGATTCCCGGGCGCGACCCACATCCGGCCCTCCTCGAGCTCGGCGACCATCGAGAACATCACGGCCGAGGCCTCCTCGCCCTCGTCGGGGTCGGGGTGCAGGCAGATCGACTGCGGCGTCGAGCCGTGGTCGCGCAGGATGTCCATGACCTCGGGAACGGTCTCGGGCTTCCGCTCGGCCAGGAGCTGCTCGAGCCTGCCGCGGCGGGCGAGGCTGCCCTCCGAGGGCTCGGGGCCGAGCTTGGCCAGCTCGGGGTCGAGGTAGTGGTTCGTGTGGATCGCGGGCGGCCCCTCGACGACGGCGAGGGATGCCCGCGTCGTCTCGACGGAGAACGTGTCGCCGCCGGCGAAGGCGAACGTGTGGCCGTAGCCGCCCGCACGCGTCGGCAGCCCCGCGCGGGCGATCGCGTCGGCGCGGTCCATCGCCTCGAGCGAATGGCGGGAGACGAGCACCCGCGGGACGCCCACCCCGTCGTCGGCCGCCGTGAGCGAGCCGATCCCCTGTGCGGCGCCGTGGTTGTTGACCCCGACGGCCGGCAGGCAGCACACGACGGTCGGGGAGACGATCCGAACCGGCCGGTCGTCGGGGAGGTCGACCACGACGGCGACGTTGCCCAGGTCGCCGGCGAGCCAGTGCTCGTTGTGCGCGAGGATCGTCGCCCCGGGGGTCGTGATCGCGAAGCTGGAGCAGCGTTCGGTGGGCGGCTTGGGCGGCGAGAGGTAGCCCTCCTTGCGCTGCAGGAACAGGAGGCCGCCCTCGGGAGCCTCGAGCATCGGCTCCAGCTCCTCGAACGCGTTGATCGCGAAGAGCTCCAGGACCGGGACCATCGCGCCGACCGACATCCCCTTCAAGGTGGCCATGAAGGCGGGGAACTGGGATTCGGAGGCCACCAGGTATGGCGTGAGAAGATCCTGGAGCTGCTGGGAGCTCACGCCTCGCCGCGCGAGGTACCGGTGGTAGAAGTCGACCGATTCGTTCACCCGATCCCGGAGCTCGCGGCCGAGCTGCTGGCCTCGCGCGTTGGGATCGCCCTCCACTCGGACGACCCTCAGCTCACCCATCCACGCACTCCCGCTCGACGCCTGTCGGCAGCGTAGCCTCGCGGCGAGCCGCCCGGGGGAGCCGGCCCGGCGTTATCGTGACCTCGTGCCCCACCATCTCGAGCCGGTGCCGCCCAACCGCGCGGGGGACCCCTTCGATCCTTTCGAGCCCTTCGAGCCCGAGGATCCGGACGATCTCGCGCTCGCCGACGCCGCCGACGAGAGCGAGCCGCTCGTCCGTCCGGCGTGGTGGCGATGGGTGGCGATCCTCGTGATCGTCGCCATGGCGGTGGCCGGACCCTTCGCCTTCGCCCTCTACAAGTTGCTGTCCTAGCCGGGATGGGAACGCCGGACGAGCTCGTCGAAGAGCCCCTGTTGGGCCGGGTCGGCGCCGGCGGTGTCCTCCGGGTGCCACTGGACGCCCACGACCCACCCGTCCCTCGCCTCGATCGACTCGACCAGGCCGTCCTCGCTCCAGCCGGTGGCCACGAGGCCCTCGCCGAGCCCGTCGAGCCCCTGGTGATGGTGCGAGGAGCACCGGACGACCTCGGCGGCCGTTGCGTCGGCGACACGGGCGCCCGACGAGAGCTTGACGTCGTGTAGGAGTTCGTCGGTCCCGCTCGGCGTCCCGTGCGGCATGAAGCGGTCGTCGTCCGGCAGGTGCTGGATCAGCGTGCCGCCGAACGCGACGTTCAGGACCTGCATCCCCCGGCACACGCAGAGCGTGGGCATGGCCCGCCGGTCGGCCTCGCGGAGGAGGTCGATCTCGAAGGTGTCGCGGTCCGGCTCCAGACCGTAGACGGTGGCCTCCGGCGTCCGTCCGTAGCGCACCGGCTCGACGTCGCCGCCGCCGACGAGCAGCAGCCCGTCGAAGCGGTCGAGGAGCTCGGCCGGGGCGCGGTCGTCGCCGGGCAGGATCAAGCTCGCCCGCCCGCCGGCCCGGCGAACGGCGTCGACGTAGTTCTCGGGGACGCCGTAGCCGCCGACCATCCACATCGAGACGCGCCCGGGGCGAAGGTGGTAGGCGACGACCGCGATCTCCGGCTTCGTTGTCATCTCCCTCACACCGCACGCTCGTACCGCTCGCGCTCCCAGTCGGTGACGGTCTCGCGCCAGGCCCTGAGCTCCCAGGCGCGAGACGTGACGTAGTACTCGCTGAAACGCTCGCCGAGCGCGCGCCGCAGGACGGCATCCTCGTCGAACGCCCGGAGCGCGGACTCGAGGGAGCCCGGGAGCTCCGGCAGATCCGGTCGCTGGTAGGCGTCGCCCTCGACGGCGGCGGGGGGCGTGGCCGCCCGCTGGATGCCGTCGGCGGCGGAGGCGACGAGCGCCGCCAGCGCCAGATACGGGTTGGCGTCGGCGCCGGGCCGCCGGCACTCGAACCGCCACAGCTCCGGACGGGACGACCGGATCACACGGACGGCGCAAGAGCGGTTCTCGAACCCCCACGTCGCATTGACCGGCGCGAACCACCCCGGGACGAGGCGCTTGTACGAGTTCACGGTCGGATTGAGCAACAGGGAGGCAGCCGCCAGGTGATCGAGCACGCCGGCGACGGCGCCGGCGAGCGGCGGCGGCATCGGCTGGGTCGGGCCCGAGGCGGCGAACGCGTTCGTCTCACCGCTCCACGCCGACAGGTGCACGTGCCCGCTCGATCCCTCCTCGCCGGGCACCGTCTTCGCCAGGAAGCTCGCGCGAAGCCCCATCGAGGCCGCCAGCTGTTTGACCGCGAACTTCACGAGCGTGGCGTCGTCGGCGGCGCCGAGGCCGCGCCGGGGCGACAGGTTGAGCTCGAGCAACCCCGGCCCGGCCTCCGTGTGCACGGCGGACAGCTCGACCCCCAACCCCTCGAGCGAGGGCCCGAGCTCGCCGACGAGCTCGGCGAACCGGGCGATCTCCGTGAGGCTGTAGCTGATGCCGCTCGAAAGGGCCTCTCCCCGCGCGTCCCAGATGCGGACCTCGTACTCGAACGCCGACAGCACCTCGTGCCCGAGCCCGGCCATGTCATCGAGGGCGTGGCGGAGGACCTCCCGCGACGCCAGCTCGCAGGGCGTCCCGTCCGGCCAGCTCGGGGTGGCCAGGCAGACGCGCCAGCCCGGCCGCCAGCGGAGGTCGTGGAGGGTCTCCGGCTCCGGGTGCACCAGCAGGTCTGCGGCGCCCGAGCGGATCCCGAACCGCTCGTAGTCGGTGATCGGCGCGTCCACCGGGTCCAGTCCGAGGATGAGGTCCGTCATCACCGTCCCGTGGCGGAGCGCCGCGTCGAACGCGTCGGGCCGGAGCGCCTTGCCCCGGATCGAGCCGTTGACGTCCGGGACCCCGAGGAGCACGAACCCCGCCGCCTCCGAGTCGCTCATGGCGCGCCGGCGGTCTTCGACAGGGCGTCCTTGACGGCGCGGTCCACCTCGTCGATCGTCGCCGCGAAGCGGCCGACCATTTCGCTCAGCTCGGCGTCCGTGCTCGTGTAGGCGGGCGCGAGGAGCGTCTGGTCCCCCGCGAAGCCGTCCGCCTGCGGGTGGGTCGACGTGACGAGCAGCCCGTGCTCGAAGGCGGTGTCGTCGACGAGCGACGCGGCGTCGAGCTCGACGGGCAAGAACGAGCTCCCGTCCCGCGGGTCGACCAACTCCACGCCGAGGAGGAAGCCGCGGCCGCGGACCTCCCGCACGATCTCGGCGCCCGCGAGCGCGGCCTCGAGTTCGGTGCGCAGCCCCGGTCCTCGCTCGTGCACGCTCGCCACGAGGTCGCGCTCGACGAGCAGCTCGAGAACGGCGAGGCCGACGGCGGCGGACAGCGGGGCGCCGTCCCACGTGTGTCCCAGGTCGAACTCACGCGATCCGTGGTCGAGCGCCTCGTACACGTCCCGTCGACACAGCACCGCACCGAGCGGGGCGTACCCGGCTCCCAGGCTCTTCCCGACGGCGACGATGTCCGGCTCGATCGGCAGCTGGTGGGCCGCCAGCCAGCTGCCCGTGCGGCCCATACCCGTGACCACCTCGTCGAAGCAGATCAGGAATCCGTGCTCCTCGCGGCGCTCGGCGAGACCGCGCCAGAAGCGGTCGGGAGGCGCGTAGCCGGGGAGGGCGGCCGCGCTGACCGGCTCGCAGAAGAAGGCGGCCACCGTCTCCGGTCCGGCCTCCTCCAGCAGACGATCCAGCTCCCGCAGGGCCGCCTCGCCGCGCGGGTCGAACCGCCACGTCGACGGGGGCAGATGGAGGTGGGAGGCGAGGTACGGGGTGTACGGCTCCTGGAGGGCGCGCCGGCCGCTCAGCGCGAGGGTCGCCATCGTGGAGCCGTGGTAGGACTGCGCCGGCGAGATGACGCGCCAGCGTTCCGAGTGACCTCGCTCGACGTGATACAGCCGGGCGAGCTGGAGGGCTGTCTCGTTGGCCTCGGAACCGCCGGAGACCAGGCGCACCCGTGCCATCTCGGGCGCCGCCACCTCGAGCAGCCGGTCGGCGAACCGTTCCTGCGGATCGTTCGTGAAGTGGTGGTTGTAGAAGTAGGAGATGCGCTCCGCCTGCTCGGCCGCCGCCGCCACGGCCTCCGGCACGTCGTACCCGAGACAGGTCACCATCGCCCCGCCCGAGCAGGCGTCGAGGATCCGCCGCCCGTCGGTGGTCGACAGCCAGACCCCTTCGCCCCGCTCGACGTTCGGGTAGGGAAGGTCGAGGAAGCGGGGGAACACGCTGGTCTCGTCGGACCCGATCGTCCCGTGCGCGCCGCCCGTCGCCATCTAGGCGCTCGTTGCCTCTCGCGAGCTCAGGCCGGCGATCCGGTCCAGGAAGCGCTCCAGCAGCTGCCACGACGTCCGACGGCTGTCCGGCGCACGCCGCCTCGTCTCCTCCAGCAGGGCGTCCGGGTCGACGCCCTCGGCGTCGAGCTCGTGGCGATAGACGCGTACCCAATCGTCCATGATCTCGGGCGTCACCTCCGGGTGGAACTGGAGCCCGAGGCTCCGCCCGGCGACGAAGGCCTGCGGACCGGCGTCCGTCTCGGCGATCACCTTGGCCCCGGGCGGCGCGGTGAACGTGTCGAAGTGCCACTGGAACCACGGGCCCTCAGGCACCAGCTCGGGGTCGCGGCTCCGCACCGGCAGCCAGCCGATCTCGGAGTCGGAGCCCTGGAACACCTCGCCGCCGAGTACCCGCGCCAGGAGCTGGCCGCCGAAGCACAGTCCGAGCACCGGGACGTCGGCGTCGACGGCCTTGCGCATGAGCCGGACCTCGCGCGGCACGAAGGTTCGCGTGTCGTCGTACGCGGCGAACTCGGAGCCGAGCGACACGACGAGGTCGTAGGCGGCGGGCTCCACCTCGCGATCCTCGAGGTCGATCCGCAGCGCGTCGACCTCGGCCTCGTGCGCGTTCAGCCACTCGGTCACGAGTCCCGGTGGCGTGGGGTCCTCGTGCTGAACGATCAGCGCTCGCAGGCGAGTCGCCGTGGGGTCGGGCCTGGAGCTCATCGCGGACCTCCGATGGGTGACGGGGACCGAAGGGTAGGCAGCTCGGCGTCGACCTCCTCGGCCACGCGGACGATCGTGTCGGCGAATCGAGAAACCATCTCCGCGAGCTCCTCGTCGCGGGCGGTGAACGCCGGCGCGAACAGGGTCTGGTCGCCCGCGTAGCCGTCGCGCGTCGGCTGGGTGGACAGGGTGATGAGACCCGCGTCGAACGCGACGCGGTCCACCCTGCCGGCGACGCGGAGCTCCGGCGGGAGGAACGACTGGCCGTCGCGCGGGTCCACGTAACGAACGCCGAGCAGATACCCGTGGCCGAGCACCTCGCGCACCAAGGGGATGCCCTTCAGGGCCTGCTCCAGCTCGTCGCGCAGCCGCGGGCCGCGATCGCGAACGCGCTCGACCAACCCCTCCGACCGCATGGCGTGCATCACGGCCAGTCCCACGCCGCACGAGAGAGGCGCCCCGTCCCAGGTGTGCCCGAGCGTGAAGCGCCTCGACCCCCGGGCGATCGCCTCGTACACGTGGTCCCGGCAGAGCACGGCCCCGATCGCCGCGTACCCCGCGCCGAGACCCTTGGCGGTCGCGATGATGTCCGGCGCGCAGGCCGTGGCGGCGCCGGCGAACCACCGGCCCGTGCGGCCGACACCGGTGACGATCTCGTCGAAGCAGACGAGGAAGCCGTGACGCTCGCGACGTTCGGCGAGGCCCTCCCAGAATCGCGGCGGCGGCGTGTAGCCGGGGAGCGCCGCGGCGCTCACCGGCTCGCACAAGAAGGCCGAGACGGTCCGGGGGCCGGCCTCCTCCAGTGCCCGGTCCAGTGCCTCCAGCGCGGCCTCGCCGGTCGGGTCGAAGGGCCACGTGCTCGGTGGGATGTGCAGGTGCCGCGGGAGATAGGGCTCGAAGGGGCGCTGAAGCCCGGGCCGACCCGTCAGCGCGAGCGTCTCCATGGTCGGGCCGTGGTACGCCTGTGCGGGCGAGATCACCTGCCAGCGCCGGGGCTCGCCGCGCTCGACGTGGTAGCTGCGGGCCAGCTGCAGCGCAAGCTCATTGGCGTCGGCCCCGCTGGTCGTGAAGCGGACCCGGGAGAATCCCACGGGCGCCACCTCGACGAGCTCGCGCGCGAGCCGCTCCTGCGCCGGGTTGGTGACCCGTTCGTTGTGCACGAAGGCGATCGTCTCGGCCTGTGCCCTGGCCGCGGCCACGATGTCGGGACGGCCGTGGCCCAGCGTCGCGGCCATCGAGCCACCGCTCATCGCGTCGAGATACCGGCGTCCGGCGGAGTCCTCCACCCAGACGCCGTCCCCGCGGACGATGACCGGATAGGCGCGGGCGAGCTCCAGCGGCAACACGTGGCTCCGGGTGCCGTCGACGAACGCCTGGACCATTCGCCCCCCTTCACACGCCGCGGGCGGCGAGCCCCGGCGGTCGGACGATCTGTTCGTGCGCCTCGCGGGTGAGCGTACCCGAGTGTGCGGGCCCCGCGTTGCGGCCGCCCGGCCTCGCACGTTATACCCAGCACTCCGAGCCGGTCGGGTGCGAGGGCGCCGAGGGGGGATCCGACGGATGAGCGATGTGACGAAGGTGCTCGAGGGCTGGCAGAAGCAGGGGATCTCGTTCGTCCGGTTCGAGCTGCCGGACCTCCACGGCATCTCGCGCTCGAAGACGATCCCGATCGCCCACGCATTCGACTACGCGGCCAGGGGACTCAACATGTACGGCGGCGCGAGCGTGCTCGACACGCGATCCGACGTCGTCCCGGGGACCCTGTATCACGAGGAACGGGGCTACGCGGACCAGCTCCTGTTTCCCGACCCCGAGACGGCGGCCGTACTCCCATGGGCCGAGGGCACCGCCAGACTGATCTGCGACGCGCAGTGGTACGACGGGACCCCGCTCCGGGCGACGCCGCGGCACGTGTTCCGCGCGGCGCTCGAGAAGGCCCGCACGATGGGGTTCGAGCCGGTGACGGGCTCCGAGTTCGAGTTCTATCTCCTCACCGAGGACACCCACGAGCCGCTTTTCTCCGGCTATCACATCTTCAACACCGTCCGGAACGACTACGTGCCGACGATCCACCGGATCCTGGAGGCGATGCCGCAGGTCGGCGTCGACATCATCACGTCCAACTGCGAATACGCGGGGTCGCAGTGGGAGATCAACTTCGCGCCCGGCCGCGGTCTCGCCGGGCCCGACAACGCGTTCACGTTCAAGAACGGCGTCAAGGAGATCGCGAAGCAGGACGGGCTCCTCGCGACCTTCATGAGCAAACCCTGGCCGACGTCTGCCGGGAGCGGATGCCACACGCACGTGTCGCTCCTGCTGGCCGACTCGGGGGAGAACGCGTTCGGTGACGAGGCGGATCCGCAGGGGATCAACGACACGGGGCGATCGTTCATCGCGGGCCTGCTCAAGTACGCCCGAACGATCGACGCGCTGATCGCCCCCACGGTGAACTGCCTTCGCCGTCGTCGGCGCCACACCTTCAGCCCGACGAACATCTCGTGGGGCCTCGAGGATCGTTCGGCGCTGATCCGTGTGAAGGGGGGTGCGCCGACGACCAAACACGTGGAGTACCGGGCGCCCTCGGCGCTGTCGAACCCGTACCTGGTGTGCGCGGCCCTGGTGCAGGCGGGTCTCCGCGGCATCGAGGAGGGCCTGACGGCACCCGGGCCGTCGAGGCCGGGGGTGCCCGCCGAGGACGACGACTCGTTCGAGAAGCTCCCGACCGAGCTCGAGGAATCGCTCGACGCGCTCGAGCTGGACCCGGCGGCGAAGGACTTCTTCGGCGAGGAATTCGTCGCGGCCTACACGACGATGCGGCGGTACGAGCTCTCGCGGTTGGCGGACTGGGTCACCGACTGGGAGCGGACCGAGTACCTGGAGCTGTTCTGAGCCCGACGCCTCGCGGCCGGAGGAAGCCGCCACCGCCGCGGCCGACGGTACGAGCCAAGGCGGCGGTCTCGGCGGCCACGGTCGCGCGCCGCCTCGCGTCGGCAGGTGTCGAGGCCGTCATCCTCGCAATGGTCAACAACGCGGGCGTCACGCTCGTGAAGTCGATCCCGCTCCATCGCCTCGAGGACGCTGCACGATTCGGCATCGGGTTGTCGCCCGTGTTCTCGGTCTTCCTCGTCGACGACCAGATCACGTCGTCGCCCCAGATCGGGGGACCGACGGGTGACACGCGTCTGATGCCGGACCCGGCGGGTACCGTCCCGCTCGCTGCGAGCCCCGGCTGGGCGCTCGCGCCCGTCGACCAGCGCGACCAGGAGGGCGAGATCTACCCCGCGTGCACCCGGTCGTTCGCGCGGTCGATGCTCGAGCGGCTGGGAAGCTTCGGGCTGGAGCTGCGCGGCGGGTACGAGGTCGAGTTCTTCCTGGGTCACCGGGCGATGGGCGGACTCGAGAAGGAGCCCGACCCACCACCCGCACACGCCGGGCCCGGCTACGGTGCGATCGCGCTCGTCGACGTCGAGCCGTTCGCCATCGCGCTGATCCGCGCCCTCGAGGAGCAGGGGACCGGGGTCATGCAGTTCCACCCCGAGTACTCGACCGGACAGCTCGAGCTCTCCGTCCCGCACTCCACCGGGATCGCGGTCGCGGACACCAACCTGGTCGTGCGGCACACGATCCGCGCCGTCGCGCGGAGCCGGGGGCTGGCCGCCTCGTTCGCCCCCGTCGTCTTCGCGGGCCTCGTCGGCAACGGGGCCCACCTGCATCTCAGCCTCTGGAACCGGGCGGGGCGCAACCTGTTCAACGGCGGCCGGGGGCCCGAAGGCATGACCCGCGAGGCCGAGGCGTTCACCGCCGGCGTCCTGGCGTCGATGCCGGCGCTGACGGCGATCACGTGCCCGTCCGTCGCGAGCTTCCAGCGGCTGCAGCCCCATCGTTGGAGCGGACCGTGGGCGTGCTGGGGAAGGGAGAACCGGGAGGCCGCGCTCCGGTTCGTGACGGGGATGATTGGGAGCCGCGCGGAGGCGGCGAACCTGGAGGTGAAGGCGTTGGACCCGGCCGCCAACCCATACCTGGCCCTCGGGGCCGTCGTGGCGGCGGGCATCGACGGCCTCGAGCGGGAGCTGTCGCTCCCCGAGCCCGTGACCGACGACCCCGCGTCGATCTCCGCAGCCGACCGGCGGACGCTCGGGATCCGCCGGTTGCCCGCCTCGCTGGGCGCGGCGATCCGTGAGCTCGAGCGCTCGTCGCTCCTCCGAGGCGCGATGGGCGATTTCCTGTTCGAGGCGTTCCTCGCGACACGGCGCGGCGAGCGTGCCGCGTTCGAGACGATGGATCCCGAGGACATGGTCCGCGCGCACCGCTGGCGCTACTGAGTCCCCGCTGAGGAGGGTCGAATGAGCGAGGTGGATCTCTCGGGCGCCGAGATCGTCGACGCGCACACCCATCCGTACCGCCTTGAGGATCTGCTCGGCCGAGGTTCGGACGGGTTCGACACGAGGGCGATGTTCCTCGGTGAGGCGTTCGGCTCGTCGTCGCGGATGCACGCCGAGCTGTGGCCGCTCGCGGACTCGCTCACGGACTCGACCGTGTATGCGATCGCCCTCCGCCGGTGGCTGGCGGCGCATCTCGGGTGCGAGCCGACGCGGGCGGCGGTGACGGCCGCGAGGTCGGCGGCGCTGAAGGCGGACGCCGTCGGCTACACCAAGGGTCTGCTCGAAGCGGCCGGGGTGGTCGCCGTGCTGTCCGATGAGGGATTCCCGCAGCCGCCGATCCCGGCGGACGAGTTCGCCGCGACGATCGGGGTGACGGTCCACCGGGTGGCCCGCCTCGAGCCGTGGATCCTTCGACGTCGGGACGGGTCGATCGACGACCTCGTCGCCGGCGTCGAGGCGGACGCGACCGAGGCCGCCGCCGATCCGAACTGCGTCGCGTTCAAGTCGATCGTGGCCTACCGGACGGGCCTCGACGTCGGCGATCCGAGCGCCGGGGAGGCCCGCTCGGCCTTCGATCGATGGCGGTCGGACGACTGGCGCGAGAGCCGGGAGCACGCGAAACCGGTCCGGGACTTCCTGATCCGTCGGACGCTGGCCGTCGCGAGGGAGCACGATCGCGCCTTCCACTTCCACTGCGGCGGCGGCGACCCCGACATCAACCTGGCGTACGCCTCGCCGACGTGGCTGTTCCCGTTGCTCGTCGACCTCCAGAACCAGCCGATCGTCCTGGTCCACTCCGGGTACCCCTGGGTCCGGGAGGCCGCCTACATCGCGTCGGTGCTGCCGAACGTGTACCTCGAGCTCTCCGAGCTGATCCCGTGGGCGTTCGGACAGGTCGAGTGGGCCCTGGAGATGCTCGTCGGGACCGTCCCGGCCGCCAAGCTCCTCTACGGGTCGGACGAGGCCGGGGAGCCGGAGTCGTTCTGGGTGTCGGCGTTGCTCGCTCGCCGCGCGCTCGAGCGCGTGCTCGAGCGGTTCGTCGAGCGCGACTACATCTCCGTCGAGGACGCGGAGCGCCTCGGCCGGACCGTCCTCGCGGGCGCGTGCCGAACGCTCCACGGCCTCTCTGCCGGTTGAGATCGCCGCGCTCGCTCGCGCGGCGAAGACCTCTACGGGGACGCGACTACGCGCCCCCACCACCTCTCGCCGGCTCCACCTCCGGAATCTCCACGAGCAGCTCCACGTCGGTCTTCCCCCGGCGCGTCCGCTGCGAGATCGCGTAGATCACGATCCCGGCGATCACGGAGACCGCGGTGATCACGATCATCCAGGCGTTCCACTCCGCCAGCGTCGGGAAGCCGGCCGGGTACCAGGAGCCGATGAAGATGAACAACACCGCGAGGAGGTTGACGATCGTTCCGACCACGCCGCAGGCGTACAGGAACCCCAGGGGCACGCGCCGTTCCCGCTCGAACCGCTCCGGATCCGCCCGCCTGGCGAAGAAGATGTCGAGAAACAGCAGCGCCGTCGAGATGCACCAGACGATCGTCAGCCCGGCGTAGAGACCGTAGAAGGGCTTGTTCGGGTCCTCGCCCCCGAGACCGAAGAACACCACGATCGTGATGATGGTGGCGATCGCGGTCTGGAGGATCACGGCGTTGGCCGGTACCTGGTTCCTATTGACCTGCCCGACCTGGTGCGGGAGGCGCTTCTCCAGGCCGGACACGAACAGCAGCCGCGCGAACGCGTAGTTGTAGACGACCGTGGCGGTGAGGAAGACCCACGCGAGGATCAAGGCCACGATCACGCCGGCCCACTCGCCGATCGCGATGCCCACGGCCTCCGCCCCTCCGGTCACGCCGTTTGCGCCCCCGGCCTCGATGACGACCATGTTGCCCCACGTGGTCCAGAGATAGGCCGCCATCACGATGAGGCATCCCCAGAGCAGGTAGGTCCGGATCGCACGCTCGCCGCCGGAGACCTCGACGCCCATGTTCAGCGGCGTCTCGATGCCAAGGAGCGCGAGGATCGCGAACGAGAAGAACGTGAGGTTCGCGGGGATGCCGAGCGCGAGCTCCTCCCCTTGGAACGGATCCCACCCCGCCCCGAAGTCCGTCGATGCCGCATTGCCGTCCAGGAGCCACCAGACACCGGCCAGTCCGATCACGAAGATCGCCGCGGCGTAGAAGTAGAACTGCACGTTCACGTAGTTCTGGGTGAGCCGCATCCGCAGCAGAGACATCGCGGCGCTGAACCAGACGACGAGCAAGACGACGATTCCGATCTGCCAGTTCTCGGTGAGGATCGCGTTGTCGGAGAACGCGGCGACCTGCTGGATGTACGCCGCGACCAGTGTCCCGGCCGCGACCATCACGATCGGGCCGGGCCACCAGGCGACGAAGCCGGCGAAGAAGCCCCAGAACGGCCCGAGGACCTTGTGGGTCCACACGTACAGGGACCCCTCCTCGGGGAACATTCGCCCCAGCTGGGCCGTGACGAAGGCGCCCGTGATCAGGAACGTCAGGAAGGCGACGATCCAGAAGATGAACACCGACGGACCGGCGAACTGCAGGCCGGCCGCGTTGTTGATGAACAGAACGATGGAAACGAAGATGACGACGAGGTCGAACGGTCTCAGCGTCCTCGCCACCAGGACGGGCGCGACCTTCTCGGAGATCATGACCTTGTCCTCGGCCCGCGCAGCCATGCGACCCCCTCCTTCGCCGTGGGGCGCGCGCCGAGCCGACGGCGGGCGCGGCCCCCACCAGGTCTCGTCGCGAAATCCTTGCACCGGAGGGCGGGACTGTCTAGCCGGTCGCGGAGCGATCTTCCACGGTGGCCAGGACGACGTCCCCGAACCTGCCGAAGAGCTCGGTCGCCCGCTCCTCCTGGGTCGAGAGGTGGCGGTCGGCCTCCTCGAGGACCCGGGTCGTGGTCTTCCCCCACGCGCGGACGACGTCCTCGCCGGCGGCATCGAGCCAGAGCTCCAGCTCGGCCCGGTCGATCTCGAAGTGGAACTGCAACCCCCAGGCGTGGTCGCCGATCCGGAACGCCTGGAGATGGACGTCGTCCCCGGTCCCGAGCGTCGTCGCACCCTCCGGAAGCTCGAAGGTGTCCTCGTGCCAGTGGAAGACCATGTCCCCCTCCCGGAAGACGGACATGAGCGGGTCGTCCGCCGCCTCGGGCGTCAGGTGGAGGACGTTGAACGAGAGCTCGCGCACGCCGGCCGGATAGACCTCGCGCTCCAGCGCCCTGGCGAGCATCTGGGCCCCCAGGCAGATTCCGAGGAAGGGAACGCCCGCGTCGGCGGCCTCGCGCACGAAGGCCCGTTCGTCGCGAAGGAACGGGTAGCGATCGGTCATGTCGACGTTCATCGCGCCGCCGAACACGACCACGCCCGAGACCGAGTCGATCGGAGGGAGTGCCGCCCCCGAGCCGGCCCGGTGCTCGACGACCTCGAGCCCGCGCCGGGCGAGGCCCGCCGGGGCCAGCCCGAAGGTCTCGTTCGGATCGTGCCCGATCAGCAGGACGGGTCCCACGCCGATGAGTCTAGCGAGCGGTCGTCGGTCAGCCCCGCTCGAAGTACCGGGCGAGCTCCCAGTCGGTCACGGCCGTGTTGTCGAAGATGACCTGCTCCTGGACCGCCGTGTTCAGCAGGTGCTCGAACACGAACTCCCCGAACGCGTCGCGGGCGACCTTGCTGTCCTTGAAGGCGTCGATGGCTTCGTGGAGCGAGGTCGGCACGCGCGGCACGTCCTTGGCCTCGTAGGCGTTGCCCACGAACATCTCCGGCGGCTCGATCTTGTTGGCGATCCCGTTCAGCCCCGCGGCGATCGTCGCCGCGTAGGCCAGGTACGGGTTCGCGTCGGCGCCGGGGATCCGCATCTCCACGCGGAACCCCTTGTGCTCCCCGACGGTCCGGAAGCCGCACGTGCGATTGTCGCGGCTCCAGACGATGGCCGTCGGCGCCCACGAGCCGAGCTGATACCGCTTGTAGGAGTTGACGAACGGCGCGTACATCCACGCCATCTCGCGGGCGCCCTCCATGAGCCCGCCCAGGTAGTACCGGAACGTCTCCGAGAGGTGGTGCGGCGCCGTGTCGTCCCACATCAGGGACTCGGACCCGTCCGCGCTCCACACGCTCGAGTGCAGGTGGCACGACGACCCCGCCTCGTCCATCGTCCACTTGGCCATGAACGTGGCGGCGACACCGTTCGCCGCGCAGATCTCCTTCACGCCCTGCTTGTAGAGGACGTGGTGATCGGCGTTCGACAGCGCCCCCGAGTAGGTGATGTTGATCTCGTGCTGGCCCTTGCCGAACTCTCCCTTGCTGAACTCGACCGGGATCCCGGCCCCGAGCATCCCGTTGCGGATCTGCCGGATCACCCACTCGTCCTTGGTGGTCTGGAGCATGTGGTAGTCCATGATGTAGCTCGAGCTCGGCCGCAGGTTCCGGTATCCGGAGTCCGCGATGTCCTGGAAGGAGTCCCGGAACAGGTAGAACTCGAGCTCGGTGCCGGCCTTGATCGTGAACCCCATGAGCGCGGCGCGTTCGAGCTGTCGCTTCAGGATCTGGCGGGGAGACACCTCGACCGGCTCGCCGGTCTCCTCGTCGGCGATGTCGCAGATGACCATCGCCGTCTTGTCGAGCCACGGACACCAGCGGAGGGTCTCCAGGTCCGGGATCATCCGGAAGTCCCCGTAGCCGGTCTCCCAGCTCGCGTACTGGTAGCCGGGGAGCGGCTCCATCTCCATGTCGATCGCCAGCAGGTACAGGCACGCGTGCAGCCCCTCCTCGCCGAGGACCTCCTCCAGGAAGAAGTGGGGGACGACCCGCTTGCCCATGAAGCGCCCCTGCAGGTCGGTGAACATACAGAGCACCGTGTCGATCTCGCCCGTGCTCGAGAGCTCCTCGAGCTGCTTGGCGTCGAGCATTCCCTGCGGGTGCGTCATCGGTGTCCCCCTCGTGACCGCGTGGGCGTATCTCGTGCACCGTTCTCCCGGGCTGTCAAACGTGCCGCGACGGCGACGGCGGGCCCGAGGGCCCGCCGTCCACCAGCGTGCGTGCTGCCCGAGCAGGCCTAGGTGCTCTTGACCTCCTCGACGTGTGTCGTGCCGTACCCCTCGGACTCCGGATGCCCGTGTTCGCCCTGCGTGAGCGCGAACTCCTCCTCGGGGGATAGGACCAGCCGGTTCCGCCCCGCCACCGCGAAGTAGATCAGGCCGAGGACGAACCAGATCGCCGTGCCGATCACGCCCGGCCGGTAGCTGTCGTCCAGATACAGCGACACCAGCGAGACGAGCGCGATGATGCCGGCGATCGCCGCGCCCCAGACGCCGACGGGACTGCGGTACGGGCGGTCGATGTTCGGGAGCTTCCGTCGCAGGACGATGAAGGACAACATCTGCATCCCGTAGGAGATGACGGCGCCGAACACCGCCATCGTGAGCAGCGCGGCCCCGACGTTCCCCGACGCCTCGCTGATCCACCACGCGAGGCCGAACCCGACCGCCGCACCGAGGAGCAGCGCCACGTGCGGCGTCCTGCGCTCCCCGCTCGTCACCGACATCCACTTCGGGAAGTAGCCGGCCCGCGACAGCGAGAAGATGTTCCGGCCGTACGCGAAGATGATGGTGTGGAAGCTGGCCACCAGGCCGATCACGGCCACCAGCGCCAGCAGCGACGCCGCGGTGCCCTCGCCGAAGATGTCCTTGAACCCCTGGAACAGCGGCTCAGCGCTCGCGCCGATCCCAGCCGCACCCGAGCTCGTCCCCGTGTTCAGGAACAGCGTCAGCACCCCGGTGACGACGAGCGCCCACAGGCCCCACATCGTCGCCTTGGGGATGTCCCGTCTGGGGTCCATCGACTCCTCGGCGGCGAGTGGGAGCTCTTCGATCGCCAGGTAGAACCAGATCGCGAACGGCAGGTTCTTGAAGATCCCCTCGATCCCGAACGGAAGCCACTTGGAGTTGTCGCCTTCCGGCGGGATGTTCGTCAGGTGGTCGACGCTGAAGTCCGTGAGCGCCGCGACGAAGAACACGGCCAGGATCGCCAGCGAGAGGAAGCAGATGATGACCGTGAACCGCATCGTCGCCTCGATGCCGTAGATGTTGAGGCCGACGAAGATCGCGTACGCGGCCAGCCACCAGATCTGCTGCGGGACGTCGACGTCGAACAGGTCGATGACGATCGCGTCCATGTACGCGCCGATCGCGACGACGACGACCGCGGGCGTTACCACGTACTCGAGGTTCTCGGCGAGGCCGGTGATGAACCCGCCCCACGGACCCATCGCCGATCGCCCGAACGAATACGCGCCACCGGTGTGCGGGAGCGCCGGGGACATCTCGGCGATGCTGTAGCAGAGGCCGATGTACATGATCGTGATGATCACGGTCGCGATCGCCAGGCCGCCGAAGCCGCCGGCCGGCAGGCCCAGGTTCCATCCGAAGAAGTCCCCCGAGATGACGGCCGCGACGCCGAGCGCCCACAGCGACCACACTCCCGCGTGTCGCCTCAGGCCGCGCTTCTCGAAGTACTCCTGGCCTACCTCCTGGTAGGTCACGGAGCCGACCTTGCGTTCTGCCACGTGGCCACCTCCCCCCTCGGCCGCACGGATCCGTAGGTCGATCGGGGCGTATCGAGCCACAGCCGGGCCGGGCATGTCAAACAGGTGGGGCGAATCGCCGAGCCCCGCGCGTGCGGTTCCCGCACCACAGCGGGTTTGACGCTCGGCCTTTGTCAGACAAATACTGGAGTTTTCGCGATCGGAGGGCCATGGGGCGGTCGAGGTCGAAGACCCTGTCGGTGCGGCGACACATCGCCACCCGGATCCACGACGTGCCGGCGGGCAGCCAGCTCCCCCCCGAGCCCGAGCTCGCGGCCGAGCTGGGCGTGTCGCGTGCCACGCTCCGGGAGGCGCTCCGGTCCCTGGAGGAGGAGGGGCTCGTCCGCCGGACCCGCGGCGCCGGGACGTTCGTCGCCGACCGGGCCCGCATGGCCAACAACCTCGACGCCAACTTCGGGGTCACCGACGCGATCCGCGCCTCCGGGATGGAGCCGGGGACAGAGCACGGGGAGCTGCGGGTCGAGGCCGCCTCCGCCGAGGAGGCCGACCGCCTGGACCTGGAGCCGGGCGAGGACGTCGTGGTCGTCGATCGCGTCCGGACGGCCGACGAGCGGCCGGTCGTGCTCTCGCGGGACATCCTCGCCATGCGGCTGACGGGTGAGGACCCGGCGGTGCTGGCCAAGCTGGAGCGGACCTCGGTGTACGAGGTCCTCGAGCGGGACCTCGGCGTCGTGATCCACCACGGGCTCGCGACGTTCCGCCCGACCCGCGCGGACGGGCACGTCGCCTCCCGCCTCCGCGTTCCGCGCGAGACGCTCCTGCTGTACATCCGGCAGGTGGACTTCGACGAGTCGGGTCGCCCCGTCGTCTCCTCGCACGAGCACCATCTCGCCGACGCGTTCGATTTCTCGGTGGTCCGACGCGGGCCCGGAAGGAGGTACACGTGACGACCCTGGTGGGGAAGGCGATGCGCCTGAAGCGGGTGATCGATCCGTCCGGCGTCTCGATCATCTGCGCGCTCGACCACGGGATGACCTCGCCGACCTTCCTCGAGCCACTCTCCGACATCGCCGCGCGGACGGCCGAAACCATGGCCGGCGGTGCGAACGTGATCATGATGAGCAAGGGCATGATCCGGATCGCCGAGCCCGCGTTCGCCCCGACCACGTCGCTCGCCCTACTGCTCTCGGCGAGCGGGAACCCCGACGGCGACCGACCCCAGATCGTGCAGATCGCCGAGGTCGAGGAGGCGCTGGTCCTCGGAGCCGACGCGGTCGTCCTGTTCACGGCGCTGGGCGGCGAGACCGAGCCGGGGATGATCGAGATCTTGGCGGGCGTGGGCCGCGAGTGCGCCGCGCTCGGGATGCCGTTCATCGCCGAAGCCGAGTTCCCGACGACCTACGCGACCGTCGAGGAGCTCAAGCAGCAGTACGGATTCGAGTACCTGCGGCGCAACGTGCGCCTGTGCGCCGAGCTCGGAGCCGACATCGTGAAGACCAACTGGCCGGGCGATCCCGAGACCCTCGGGAAACTCGTCGAGGCGACCAACGGGATCCCCGTCGTCCTGGCCGGCGGCTCGCGGCTGGAGGACGGCGAGCTCCTGTGGCGGATGCAGGTCGCGGTCGAGGCCGGGGCGATCGGATGTTCGGTCGGCCGGAACATCTTCATGCACCGTTCCCCGGAGTCGATCACGCGGGCGCTCTCGCGGGTGATCCGGGAGCGGTGGAGCGCCGACAAGGCGCACGACGCGCTGCAGGAGGAGCTCGCGGGGACGGAGGCCGACGCATGAGGGCGGCGTTCATGACCGACGTCGACGCGGTGGAGATCCGCCAGACGGAGGAGCCCAAGCTCGATCCCGCCGGCGCCGTCCTCCGGGTCGAGGCCTGCGGCATCTGCGGCACGGACGCCCGGACGTTCTTCAACGGCGATCCGCGCGCGCCGGCCCCCTGGGTGCTCGGGCACGAGCCGGTCGGCGTGCTCGAGGAGGTCGGGCCGGACGCCACGCTCCCGCCGGGCGTCGCCAAGGGCGATCGCGTGTTCCTCGGCTCGATCCTCACGTGCGGCGAGTGCCGGTGGTGCGTCGACGGGTTCCAGAACCTGTGCGAGGGCCATCTCCTCTACGGCTACGAGCCGTTCCCGGGCGCCTACGCGGAGTGGGCCGGCGTGCCGCCGATCGCGACGAAGAACCTGATCCCGCTGCCGGCCGAGCTCCCGTCGGACCTGGCCACGGTGGCCGACCCGTTTGCGTGCGCGCTGAACGGCGTCGAGATGCTCGACGTTCGGCTGGGAGACACGGTCGTCATCCTCGGGACGGGTCCGATCGGGTGCTGGCAGGCGGTCATGTGTCGCGACCGCGGCGCGAGCCGCGTCTACCTCACCGACGTGAGCCTCAAGCGGCTGGACGTCGCGCTCGGGATCGTCGGCGACTTCGTCGACGACGCGTGGGTGGCGGGACCCGACAACGGGGTGGCGGAGGTGTTGTCGCGGACCGGCGGCGCGGGCGCCGACCGGGTGAGCGTGGCGGCGCCGTCCAAGCAGGCACAGCAGGCCGCGCTCGAGATGGCCGCCAAGCGCGCCCGCGTCGTCTACTTCGCCGGGCTGCCCAAGCACGACCCGGTGAGCCCGCTCGACATGAACCAGCTCCACTACAAAGAGCTGGCCATCCTCGGCGCCTACGGCGCGACGCACCGCCAGTACCGGATCACTATGGACTACCTCGATCGCCGGCAGGACGACCTGGCCCGGGTGGTGACGCATCGGTTCCCGCTCGAAGCCATCGGCGAAGCGTTCGAGACGATCCGTTCCGGCACCGGGCTCAAGATGGTGATCCTGCCGTGACCGGTCCGTACGTCATCGGGTGCGACGTCGGCTCGCAGGGCACCAACGTCGCCTTGTACGCGGCCGACGGGACCCTCGTCGCGTCCTCGTATCACGCCTACGACCTCTCCTTCCCGTTCCCTGGGGCGGCCGAGCAGGACCCGGCCCTCTGGCCGGACGCCGTCGCCGCGGGCGTGCGCGAGGTGCTCGAGCACGTCCCCGAGGGCGCCCAGGCCGTCAAGGCACTGTCGTTCGGGTCCCAGCTGGACGGGATGGTCGTCTGCGACCGTGCCGCACGTCCGCTCCGCCCGGCGATGATCTGGATGGATCGCCGCGCCGAGGCGCAGGCGGCTCGCGTCGCCGAGCGGATCGGCCCCGAGGAGTTCTACCGGCACGTGGGCGCCAACCTCGACTCCTCGCACGCGGTCTTCAAGGCACTGTGGGTTCGCGACGAGGAGCCGGAGATCTGGTCGCAGGTGGCCATGCTGATGTCGCCGGGCACCTACGTCCTCCGAGAGATCACGGGGGTGGTCGCGGTCGACTACTCCAACGCGTCCTCGTTCGCACTGTTGGACCCGCGCTCGCGGAAGTGGTCGGCGGAGGCGCTGGCGGCGGTCGACGTCTCCGAGGACCTCCTGCCCGAAGTCGTCGCCGCGACCGAACCGATCTCGCCGATCACGGCCGCGTTCGCCGAGCGGACCGGGCTGACGCCCGACACGTCGGTGGCCGTCGGGTGCGGCGACGAGATGGCGGCGACGCTCGGCGCGGGGGTGTTCGCGCCGGGCGAGGTGTGCGACGTCGTCGGGACGGCCGAGCCCGTCTGCGCCGCGTCGGCCGAGCCGCGGGAGGACCCCACGATGCTCGTCGAGTGCCACCCGCACGCCGATCCCGACGCGTGGCTGCTCGAGAACCCCGGGTTCGTCTCGGGCGGGAACCTGCGGTGGTGGCGCGACCAGTTCGCGCCGATCGAGCGCGGGGCCGAGGCCGAAGGGCTCGGCGACGCGTATGACCTGCTCTCCCTCGAGGCCGAGCGGGTCCCGCCCGGCGCTGAGGGGCTCGTCTTCGTTCCCGCGATGCAGGGTGCCATGGCGCCCGAGTGGAACGGCTCCGCGCGCGGCGTCTTCGCGGGGCTCACGCTGGCGCACACCCGCGCGCACATGACCCGCGCGATCCTCGAGGGGAGCGCCTTCGGGCTGCGCGACATCCTCGAGGCCATGACGGCCGCGGGGCTCGGCGTGCGACGGCTCACGCTCGTCGGGGGCGGCGCGAAGGGGGCGCTCTGGCGGCAGATCAAGGCCGACGTCACCGGCCTGCCGGTCCGGGTGCCGGTGAGCGTCGAGACCACCGCGACCGGGGCGGCGATCCTGGCCGCCGTCGCCGCGGGCGTGCACGCGAGCATCGGGGAGGCCGTTGGCGCGTTCGTCGCGTTTCGCCCCGATGAGCACGAGCCGGATGCCGATCGTCGCGAGGCGTACGACGCCGCCCACCGTCGGTACCGGGAGGTCTACTTCGCCCTGAAGCCGGTCTTCGCACCGACCTGATCGGTCAGCGCTGTCGGCCGACCGCCGCGATCCTCCGACGGACGGCACCGATGAGCACGGCAACGAGCACGGCGAGTGCGCCGGCCGGCACCACGCCCATCGCGTTATCGGCCCAGGCCCACAGAGTTCCAGCGGCCAGGCAGACGGCGCCGGTCCACGGCGTCACCCGGCCGCGAACGAGGGTCACGATGAGGAGGAACGACAGGACCATGTAGGCCGGGAGCCAAAAGTCCCAATTGGGTGGGATCTGCGGGGCCGGCCCACCGACGGCGAGGATCGTATCCATCTCGAGGTTATCGTCCCCGATCGCCCGAAGGTTCAGTCCTCGGGCGTGACGTAGGCGGCGGTGATGCCGCCGTCGACGATCAGTGACGCCCCCGTCATGAACGAGGAGTCGTCCGAGGCCAGGAACAGCGCCGCCTTGGCCAGCTCGTCGGCCTGACCGAGCCGCCCCATCGGGATGTGGACGAACCGCCGCTGCCGCTTCGCGTCGTCGGAGAGAAGCTGCGTCAGCAGCGGGGTCTCGATCGGCCCGGGGCACAGAGCGTTGCAGCGGATGCCGCGCCGGGCGTACTCGACCGCGATCTCCCGCGTCATCGCGAGCACGGCCCCCTTGGAGGCCGTGTACGCGGTCTGCGACGTGGCGGCTCCCAGCCACGCGACGAAGGACGCGACGTTGACGATCGACCCCCCGCCCGACTCGATCATCGCGGGGATCCCGTACTTGCATCCGAACGCCACGCCCTTCACGTTGATCGCCAGCGTCGTGTCCCAGATCGATGCGTCGGTCGCATGCACGGATCCGTCGTCGGGCAGCATGACGCCGGCGTTGTTGTAGAGGACGTGGAGGCCGCCGAAGCGTTCGACCGCGAAGGTCACCATGGCCTCGGCGTCCGACTCGGCCGAGACGTCGGCGTGGACGTAGGCTGCCTCGCCCCCGGACGCCTCGATCTCCTTCGCGACCGTCTCGCCCGCGTCGTCGGCGACGTCCGTCAGGACGACCTTGGCGCCCTCGTCGGCGAACAGCCTCGACGCCACCATGCCCATCCCGCTGGCCCCGCCGGTGATGAGCGCCACCTTGCCGTCGAGTCGCCCCACCCCGCCCTCCGGTCGTCCGACCCGCGGAGCATACGGGCCTTCGCGCGGACCCGCGCGCCGACCGGGCGAAGGCCGCGCGCCTATCATCGACCTCGTCGCACGAGTCAGGGGGAAACGATGGCGACCGAGCTGTTGGTGCTTGGGGGGGAGCGGACGACCCCGGTCGACGGGGCCGCGTCCGACGTGATCGA